>NZ_OZ035017.1:1500000-1650905 GCF_964031245.1 Rickettsiella endosymbiont of Miltochrista miniata | reverse complement strand
AATAATTCCTCTACCACATAAAATAAAAGGTTTAACCGACCTAAGTTCATATCATAATTCTTATAGCTTATCTAGCCTAAGCTCATTAAAAAAAAAATAATGCGTATTTGCTAGTAATTTCTATTAAAAATTTTTATATGGATAAAAATTTCGAACTAGGCATGTTAATGTGTCTTCATCTCGCAATGGAGATTTTCAGAGAACCACAATTATCCTCTTGATTGGCTTTAATTAAGTCATCGACATATATCGCTCACGATACGTATAAAAGCTACGCATCTAGTACGAACTTTTTACAAACGATTCTATTCCTAAAATCTCTAACTGCCATACATATTCTTTTTTTGTACAAATTTAATATTTTCAAATCTGTTAATAATTACTAGCAAACCTGTGTGCATAAGTGTTGAAAAAAAATGATAATTGTCCCACCGTGAAATCTGGACCCAACCATTCACATTTATTCCCAACTTATCCTTAGCTAATTTTGTAGTTAACCCAATGAAAAATCTAATGAAATTATAGTTAATAACAGAAATATCCTTGCTTTATCATCACATCTATCTATTTAAAATAATTTATTATAATAATAGGGTTAAAAAGTAATAAGTAAGATCAAGATAGGTTTTTAACTTTAACCTCGACTTAACAAACTTTTAAGCTAAAATTCTTATCTGAAAAGATAAATATATATCTTATATAAACAAAATATTACCCCTTCCTATTAGGGGTTATATCCACATTGTTTTAAAATTATGCAAAAATTTGAAGGTAAAGTTTTTATATGGAAATAAGTCAGGAGTAACTACATTCAGGGTATCCGGATGAATGAATTGACAATCTAAATAGGGTCACCTAAGATACGTCATCTTTACAAGACAAAAGACCCTTTAGGGGTACCATTATGAAAAGAACATATCAACCCAGTAATCTTAAACGTAAAAGAACACACGGATTTAGAGCTCGGATGGCCACGAAAAAAGGCCGTTTAATCCTTAAACGACGTCGTGCAAAAGGCCGCTTACGCTTAACAGCCTAATTTTAGGTTATTTCTTCATTTGATAAAGACTAACCAAGGCTTCATTAAGTCATTACGGCTTCAACGATCGGAAGATTTTCAACAGACTTTTCGACTAGGAAATAAACAAAAACAAGGTGGTTTAGTTGTTTATACTAAGCCTAATGGCTTAGGTTACGCTAGATTAGGTTTAGCTGTTGCGAAAAAGATAGTTCCAAGCGCAACGTCTAGGAATCGCCTAAGGCGCCTCATGCGCGAGAGCTTTCGGCTTAATCAGTGTAGGTTGCCTGAAGTAGATATTGTTATTGTGGTCACAAGTCGGTCTTTATATAATAATCAAGTTTTGTTGTGTGATTTAGATAAACAATGGTCAAGGTTAGAAGTTTTTTACAAAAGAGCCTGATCTTTTTATTGCAGGTTTACCGTTATCTTATTAGCCCCTTAATAGGAAATTGCTGCCGTTTTTATCCAAGTTGCTCAAAATATGCTCAGATAGCAATTGGACGCTATGGTGCTGGTAAAGGGTCGTATCTGACCTTACGCCGACTATTATGTTGCCATCCTTTACATGCTGGTGGATATGATCCTGTCCCACCACTTCCCGTTTCTAAACTACACTCTTCGCACTTGAATTTTTGTCTGCGTTGCCGCTCAATTCGCAATCCTCATGTATATTGTATACACTCCGGTTGCTCTTCTTCGCGGCGCCTTGCTAAAAATCCAATTGCTGTGAGTATACCAACTAAAATGAGTTAATTTATATGGAACTGGCTCGTGTTTTTTTATTAGGCGCCCTGTTTTTAATTGCATTTATGTTATGGAATGCATGGCAAAATGAATACCCGCCTAACAATCAAGAAATAGGATCTGCAAATTTTATAAAAAAGCAGTTGGTGGATACTAAGGCGGTAAAACTACCGACGTCCCTGACTGAAACAGCCGTTCCGATTAAAAACGTTCAGCAACAACATTTTATACATGTAAAAACAGATGTCCTTGATATTTGGATAGACACATTAGGAGGGAACATTGCCAAAGCTAATCTTTTACAATATCCACAACATCCAAGTCAGGTCAGTTCTTCTCCATTTCAATTACTAAGCCCCGATAATGGTAATTACTATGTTGCTCAAAGTGGATTAGTATTATCGGATAAAAAACAGGTCTTTCAATATTACAGCGCTAAAGATAACTATAGTTTAGAGCCTGGACAGTCAGAGCTTCGAGTTAATTTAATTTGTAGTACTTGTGGAAAAGCGCAGGTTCAAAAACAATTTACGTTTAAAAGAAATGATTATTTAATCCCAGTTAGTTATCAAATATCGAATCACTCGCCTTCTATTTGGGAAGGACGACTTTATATCCAATTCCAGCAAAAGAAAATTGCTCAATCACATAGTTTATTTAATATCAGTTCCTATACGGGGGGGGCGATTTCCACTCAAGATAAGCCTTATCAAAAGATTAGTTTCGATAAAATGGGGCAAGGAAATATTTCTTTAGCTACTCAAAATGGTTGGGTGGCCATGTTGCAGCATTATTTTTTAAGCGCATGGATACCACCCGTTGGACAGGAATTCCATTTCTATAGCTATGCAAAAGGGGATATTTACACATTGGGTATGGTGGGTGTGCCCTTTCAGGTTCAGCCAGGTATGGAGTTTATCAGTCAGAGCAAGCTTTATTTAGGTCCTGAAATTATGGATCGATTAAAAGCGGCTGCTCCTCACTTAGATTTGACCGTCGATTATGGAATTTTATGGTTTATTTCGATGGCCCTTTTTTGGTTACTAAAACACATCCATCAATATGTTGGAAACTGGGGATGGTCGATAGTTATAGTAACAATATTAATCAAATTAGCTTTTTATCATTTGTCGGCTAAAAGTTACCGCTCCATGGCTAGTATGCGTAACTTACAGCCACGTTTACAAGCCTTAAGAGAGCGTTACGCCGATGATAAGCAAAAGTTAACTCAAGCTACCATGGAGCTCTACAAAGCCGAGAAAGTGAATCCTTTAGGGGGTTGCTTGCCTATATTGGTGCAGATCCCCGTATTTATTGCGCTGTATTGGATGCTTTTAGAGAGTGTCGAGCTACGACAAGCGCCATTTATACTCTGGATTCATGATCTATCGACCAAAGATCCTTACTATATTTTACCTATTTTAATGGGTATCACTATGTTTGTTCAACAGCGCCTCAATCCACCGCCGCCGGATCCAACCCAAGCTAAAGTGATGCAGTTTCTACCTATTTTCTTCACTGCTTTGTTTTTGAATTTTCCTTCGGGATTAGTATTGTATTGGGTTGTGAATAATACGCTCTCAATTTTACAGCAATGGTTTATTATGCGTCGAGTAAGTATTGATTTATCAAAAAAAAAACGATAACTATGGTTAGAAGTGATTGAATAATTTTGAAGCGATTGTAGATCAAAACAGCGAAACTATTGTAGCCCTTGCTACCCCTCATGGTAGAGGAGGAGTGGCTGTGATTCGTATTTCGGGTTCAAATATTCAACCTATTGCTACTCAACTACTGGGGCGTGTGCCTAAGAAGAGATATGCAGAATATCTTTCATTTTTGTCAGAAGATGGAAGTGTTATCGACGAAGGTCTTGCTTTATATTTTCCTGCCCCGAACTCTTTTACAGGGGAAGATGTTCTCGAGCTACAGGGACATGGGGGCCCTGTTATTGTAGATTGTCTATTGAAGCGGGTAATACAGTTAGGCGCGCGATTGGCACGAGCTGGGGAGTTTACAGAGCGGGCATTTTTAAATTCAAAACTCGATCTTGTACAAGCAGAAGCTATTTCTGATTTAATTGATGCTGAATCAGAACAAGCAGCACGTGCTGCTATGCGTTCATTACAGGGAGATTTTTCGCAGCGCATTAACCAAATGAGAGATACCTTAATAGGTTTGAGAACATGGTTAGAAGCTGCGATAGACTTTGCTGATGAAAATATAGATTTTTTAAGAGATACTGAAGTTGTAAATAAATTACATTCTATTCTTACGGATATTCGCGAAATAAAAAAATTAGCTAAACAGGGTACTTTATTACAAGAAGGATTAAGCTTGGCTATTGTTGGCCCACCCAATGCAGGAAAATCGAGTTTATTAAATAAATTAAGTGCGCAAGAATCTTCAATTGTAACCTCTTTTGCTGGTACTACTCGCGATGTTATTAGGGAAAAAGTTCAAATTGAAGGTTTGTTACTCAACGTCGTTGATACAGCCGGATTAAGAACTACCACAGATGAGATCGAAAAAGAAGGTATTAAAAGAACGCTAGCCGAAATAGTTAAAGCGGATTTAATTTTGTGGGTAGTCGATCATGCGACAACTTCGATTGGAGATTCAAAATTTTGGAAAGAACAGCAGACTTTTTTAAAAGATATTTTTACAGATAAACGCATAATTATTATTAGAAATAAAATTGATCTTGAGCAAGAAAAAGCGAGTATAGATAAAGAAATGGGCTTTAATGTTATTAAATTGTCTGCAAAAACAGGCGAAGGTTTAACATTACTTTTTAATTTTATAAAAAAATATGCTGGCTATAATATTTCGTCTGAAGGTAATTTTAGTGCTAGGCGTAGACATTTAGAGGCTTTAACGAATACCGAAGTTGCTCTATGTAATGGATTAATAAAGTTAAAAGAAAATCATTTTCCTGAATTACTTGCTGAGGATTTATTAATAGCACAAAATTGCTTGGGAGAAATTACCGGTCGGTTTACGACAAATGATCTGCTAGGAAAAATTTTTTCAAGTTTTTGTATCGGTAAATAATGCTTCATTTTTTATTAAATCATCGATAGCATTTAAAACAATTTGTGGTGTTAATTGTTTTAAGCACTTGAAATGCACAAGTGGACATTCCCTTTCAAAACAAGGACTACAGCTAAGTTTTAGGGAGATTATCTTAGCTTTTTTTGATAAAGGAGGCGTAAATTCTGGGCTGCTTGAACCATAGAGTGCAATTAAAGGCCGCTCTAACGCAGCGGTTAGATGCATCAATCCGGAATCATTACTAATAACCAATGTAGCAAAAGATAAAACATTTAAAGCTTCTAGTAAGGATGTTTTGCCGATAAGATTGATACAAGCATTTTTAGTTAGCTTTTGTATCTTTTGCCCCATGGATTCATCAGATTTAGAACCGAGTAATACAATTTGCCAAGCTTTTGATTTTTTGTAATTGGCGATTTCTGCAAAATATTCAGCAGGCCAGCATTTTGCAGGACCATAGGCGGCACCAGGACATAGTATAAGTAAAGGCTTTTCTTCAATTAGGAACAAGCTTTTAAGCTTTGTACTTTCGTGATTGTGGTTAATTTCTAAATGAGGTTGGAAAATTTTCCAATCAAAAACTTTATTAGCTAAAGCATTAGTATCTCCTAAAGCCAGAAAACGCTGAACCATCATAGGGTATATTTTTTTATTTAAAATACGCCAATCATTTAATAATCCGAAACGCATTTCGCCAAGCCAACCTGTTCTTATAGGGATGCCGGCTGCAAAAGGAATAATGGCAGATTTCCACGAGTTTGGAAGAATAATTGCTTGCAGGTAGTTTTTATTTCGCAATCCTTTCCCAAGTCGCCAGCGTTTTTTTAATTGAAATTGGGAGTGGCCCAAAGGCATGGTGAATATTTCGTTAATTTCAGGCATAGCAGAATACAATTCATGACTCCAAGCAGGAGCTAAGACGTCAATTATTGTCTCAGAATTGCCGTGCTTTATATATTTAAATAAAGACTGGGCAATAACTATATCGCCTATCCATGCAGGGCTGATAATTAGAATTTTTTTAGGGCTATTCATACAAATAGGGTGCTAGCAAGTTTCATTTTTCAAAAAGTATACTCACAGTAATTGGATTTTTTCCAAGGTGTCGCGAGAATGAAGCAACCTTCATTGCTTCAAAATACATGAGGATTGCGAGTTGAGCGACAACCCAGGGCAAAAATTCAAGTGCGAAGAGTATATTCGGTTCCGCAATAAGGGCAAGTGACATGACCTGTTTTGGCAATAGGCAAATAAACTCTAGGGTGCGAATCCCATAGAGCACTATTTTTTAAAGGGCAAGAGAGAGGCAGATCGTGGGGGCTAATTTCATAATAATGTTTAGTTTGGCTGCGTTTTAATGGTAATGACATAGAAACCTCAAGATTATTGCACTATTATTTTGCCAGTTCCATGCTAAACTGTATAGAAATTTATCTTTTTTATGGGTAAATGGGATTTAAGGCTTAGTTTACGGAAAATATATTTAAATTCATTTCTGAGAGCTAATCGTTAATCTATAATTTAAATTAATAATTTTTAACTTATCAATAGATAAAAGCTATATAGTTCCCTTAATCAAGCAAATGCCAAAAATTTCGCAGGTATTAAAAAATGGTAATGTTCCGAGGTCTAAGGGCTTCTTTTAAAAAAATAAATAAATCTAAAAAGCTGCAAACTGATTTATATGTAATTAAATCAGCTGATGAGCTATTAAATTCAGAAAATAATTTAGCTTTAATTGAAACTATAAAATCACTTATTAAACCATCTAATCGGTTTAATTATTACTTACCTGTCATTAAGAAATTTGCTGAATTTGTCCAGGATATTCCTTTAACGCAGCATGGTTTTTTTAATCAGGAAATTAATTTTTTAGAAAGAGGTTTGGAGAGGAGTACAAGAACACTGACCTTATGCTTGAAATATTTTTTTCCTGAGGAAATTAATTTCAGTAATATTTCTGATAAGGAAGCATTGTGGGTTTACGCGGCATTTACTGCTGCATTATTTCTAGACATTGGGAAACTCTTCGTTAAGTATTCCATTATGCTATATCATAAGGAAGCTTATCCTCTGAAAATATGGGAGCTATGTAAGGGTAGCATGTTAGGTCAAGGGTATTATTACGAAATAGATTATATCAAAGAAAATTTTGATAACTTAGAAAAATCAACCACGCATATATTAGCACGCCAGGTTTTAGATAGTGTTACAAATATTAATTTAGAAACAAAAGGTTTTGATTGGATAGCAAGTGATTTAAGGGTATTAGAAACCTGGTTAAACTTATTGTCTGGTGAAGAAGATCGCATTCCTATGACATCTTTTATGTCTATGGTTCCACGCGCAGAAATTGATATTATTGAAAATTCTCGAATAAATGCACAAATAGCCGAAACAGATCCAAGTGGAGAGGCATTTTTGCAATGGTTACGTAAAGAACTTGCCGATGGGAAAATTTTTATTAATGAAAAGGATGCTAAAATAAGAATATCTGATGGGAAAATATTTATATCTACCGCTCTTTTTCAAGAGTTTGCTAATGTAAACCCAAATTATAAGCATCCAGAAATGATAGAAAAACAATTTATTGATGTGGCTAAACTGTATCAAATTTCTATCAGTGAATTAGATCAACGTTATAGAGCATTCGGTGGTTTGTCTGGATTAGGGGATTTAAGTAAAAGATATCGAGCAGTGGGTGGAATGGCTACAACTCAGGAAAATCAAAAAAGCTCACCGCAACGCGTTTTACAAGGAGATATTCGGTTGATTTCACTCATTACTTCAAATATTTCACTACAGAAAATTATTAATTTAGAATCATCCGTAAAAAATCCTACTAAAAATTTTACTTCACCTAATTTAAGTAGTTAATTTAAATATGGCAACCTATGCGATTGGGGATATTCAAGGTTGTTTTGAGTCGCTGCTCCGATTGTTAGACAAAATTAACTTTGACTCCCTTCACGACGCTTTGTGGTTTACGGGTGATCTGGTGAATAGAGGACCTAAGTCCTTAGAAGTTCTTCGTTTTATAAAAAAATTAAATAACGTTCAAGTAGTATTAGGTAATCATGATTTACATCTTTTATCTGTTGTTTATACTAATGCGAGTTTAGATCCAAAAAGTAATTTACGCGCTATTTTAAATGCGCCAGACAAAGAAGAACTATGTACTTGGTTACGGAATCGATCTTTGTTACATCATGATGCAAATTTAGGCTATACCTTAGTGCACGCTGGTTTTCCACCCCAGTGGGATTTAAATAAAGCGATTGCATGTGCAGAAGAAGTGGAAACTTTATTGAGAGGTAAACATTTCGTAGAGTTTTTAAAAAATATGTATGGAAACGAACCTTCTCGATGGAGTGATAGTCTTATGGGTTGGGAGCGATTACGATGCATTACAAATTGTTTGACCCGTTTAAGGTTTTGTGATATCAAAGGAAATTTGGAGTTAACAGCTAAGGGAATTAATGCTATATCGGACAATTATTTTCCTTGGTTTAAGTTACCCAATCGACGCAGTAAAGATTTAAATATTTTGTTTGGTCACTGGGCAGCGCTACAGGGTCAAACCAATGAACTGAATGTATATGCTTTAGATACTGGTTGCGTGTGGGGGAGATGTCTAACTGCAATGCGCCTTGAAGATAAGACGCGGATTAGTATCAATTGCTTGGATCAACTTTAATTTGTGTATGCTAGACGATTTTAAAAAGTTTTTAACTTAATCTATGGAACACCGAGATTGTTTATAGTAAAGGAAAGGACAAAAACATATATAATGATTTTAAAATCGAAAAATAACCCTATCCAAGTTGCAAAAGGTATCGATATCAGGCCGTTCATACCATGGTATCGTTAAAATAACCTTATAAAAGGTTGGTTTTTCAATATGAAATTTTACCTTGTGACTATAAATGCTGATGCATTCATTTCTTTATGCCTGGCTGGCAATACTAAAAATAATACCTCTTTGAAGATTTTAAAAGCTCGTATTAGCTTTTAAAAATATATTTTGAAAAGAGGCATATGAATATGAAAGTCCGCACCATTGCGTCTGTTGTGGATAGCAGTCCTTCACAGCCAGTTTTTGTTTTTAGACCAAATGTTATGGAGTGTGCGATTAATTACTTTCGCACTCGATTTCAAGGACGCATTCTATACGCAGTCAAAACTAATCCTGAAAAACAAGTCATAAATCTCTTGCGGCATCAAGGTATTAATGCTTTTGATGTTGCTTCATACGAAGAAATTCGTATGATTAAATCACTTATACCTGATGCTGAGCTCTATTTTATGCATCCTGTAAAGTCTACTTTTGCGATTCAGGAAGCTTACTTTAATTATGGGATAAGGCATTTTGCTTTAGATAGTTTTGATGAGCTTAAGAAAATTATCCGCCTTACTGAGAATGCCAAAGATTTGTGTTTGCATTTACGATTAGCAATTCCTAATACGTTTGCGGAATTTAATTTATCAGCCAAATTTGGGATCAATTTGGATGAGGCCCCTGAGCTTTTAAAAAAAATAAGAAAAGTGGCTTATAGACTAGGAATTACTTTTCATGTTGGTTCACAATGTATGCATCCAGATGCCTATCGAATTGCTATTCGTTTGGCTAACAAATTGATTAGCCAATCAAAAATTGAGATTGAATATTTTGATGTCGGAGGAGGATTTCCATCTATTTACCCCGGCATGACGCCCCCAGCGCTGGATATTTATTTCAATGTTATCCACGAAGAGTTTGAGGAAGTTGCCAAAAAATTTCCCCATATAGAATTACTTTGTGAGCCTGGTCGATGCTTAGTGGCAGAAAGCACATCTGTTATTGTGCGCGTAGAATCAAGAAAAAAAAACCAGCTGTATATTAATGATGGAACCTATGGGTGTCTTTTTGATGCGGGTATTCCGCATTTTATTTTCCCGGTGCGTTTAATACAAACATCTTATAGTAGAAATAAAGATCTTATTCCATTTAGTTTTTATGGTCCTACCTGTGATTCTTTAGATTACATGGAGGGCCCTTTTTATTTGCCTAGCGATGTAAAAGAGGGTAATTATATTGAGATTGGTCAAGTGGGTGCTTATGGTAGAACGCTTTCAACAGGATTTAATGGTTTTAAACAAGAAGAAGGAGTTATTGTGGTTTCAGATAAACCCATAATGAGTATGTTTTCTGCAATTAATATGCGGAAATCTCGAGAATTAGTAGCTAAAGAATAATTTTATTTTTAAGGAAAACTAATGGAAACACAAGTTTGTAAAAATTCACTAAAAGAAAAGTTATTGAATAAATTTGTTGAGCATATTGATATTACGCTTTTTGATGCGCGCCCTATTATTGACTCAATGGCAGCTATGTCCTTTACTTCTCGAGATTTGGCACGTGCTACGCAAATTTTTAACGCTATGCTTCAGGATGAACGTTGTAGCATAATTTTATCAATGGCAGGTTCGACCTCAGCCGGTGGCTGCATGAAGCTATATGCGGATTTAATAAAATACAATATGGTAGATGCCATAGTAGCTACTGGAGCAAGCATAGTTGATATGGATTTTTTTGAAGCTTTAGGATTTCGACATTATCAAGGAAGTTCTTCATTTGACGATGGAAAATTGCGTGATTTACAGATCGATCGCATCTATGACACTTACATTGATGAAGAGCAACTTCAACGTTGTGATCATGTTATTTTAGAAATAGCTAATAATCTTAAGCCAAAAGCCTATAGCTCCCGAGAGTTCATTCATGCAATGGGGGCTTATTTAGCGAACGGTCATGCAAAGAAACAAGATTCTTTAGTGCAACTCGCTTATGAGCATGGCGTTCCAATTTTCTGTCCTGCTTTTACTGATTCTTCTGCAGGATTTGGTTTGGTATTTCATCAGGTAAAAAATCCAAATCAACATATAACGATTGATTCCATTCGTGATTTTAGAGAGCTTACTGACATTAAAATCAAAGCTGATACCACTGGTTTATTGATGATCGGCGGAGGTGTGCCGAAAAATTTCGTCCAGGATACTGTGGTATGTGCAGAGATCCTTGGAAAATCTGTAGATATGCATAAGTATGCAATTCAAATCACGGTTGCAGATGTGCGAGATGGTGCTTGTTCTAGCTCAACGTTAAAAGAAGCGTGTTCGTGGGGGAAAGTAGATAGAGCTTATGAACAAATGGTTTATGCTGAAGCAGGTTCGGTATTACCACTTTTAGCGAGTGATGCTTACCATCGTGGTTATTGGAAAGTTCGCAATCGTCGACGTTATGCCGAATTATTCGATTAATAAAAAAGGTTTTGACATGCAATGTATGGCCCCGAAAAAAGGTTTTCTAGGATTAGATCCTAAAGATGCTGTTGCCTACGAAGATGCCAAAGCGGTGATTATTCCCTTTGGTCTTGAAAATTCGGTCACTTATGGTGGAGGTACAGCTAAAGGGCCTGCGGCTATTATTCGTGCTTCGCATGAAGTTGAATTATTTGATGAGGATTTGTGGTGCGAGCCTTTCCGTAAGATTGGTATAGCTACATTGGATGAGCCAAGGATTGAATTGGAAATCCCTGATGCATTACAACAACTAGAAAATATAGTTGCACGAGTGTTAGATGATAAAAAATTTCCTTTTGTTTTTGGCGGTGAACATTCTATTACTATAGGTGCTATTCGTCCTTTTCTGAAAAAATACGACAATATAATTTTGTTGCATTTTGACGCGCATGCTGATTTACGTAATGGATATCAGGGGCAACATTACTCACATGCTTCGGCTATCAGACGTTGTTTGGATCATGACAGACTTAATGTGGTTTCGGTAGGAATTCGTAATGTTTCAATTGAAGAAGTCCCCTTCATTGAAGAAAATCGTCACAGAATTCACATTTATTGGGGGAAAGATAAAAAAAATTGGAATATTAAGCAAATAGTATCTCATCTAAAAGATCGCCCCATCTATTTGACATTCGATGTAGATGGGTTTGATTCAAGTGTCATGCCCTCAACAGGAACACCCGAACCAGGTGGTTTATTCTGGGAAGATGCTATAGAAATTATTACTGCAGCGAGTCAAATTGGGACTATCGTAGGGGCTGATATTAATGAACTTGCTCCTATTCCCCACTTTCATAGCTGTGATTTTCTAGTAGCAAAACTTGCCTATAAAATTCTTTCATTAATCTAAATTATTTAATAAAAAGTACATTAGCTTGAGTATCAGGATAATTTACATTTTTTATGGTATAGGATTTGAGATCCTGTAACAATAACTGATCAGCAGGTATAAAATGTTGCATGATACTTTGTTTTTTTAAAGGCTGAAACTGTAAGTGCCAGGTTTTATGATAATGAACTAAACCCAGCCATACGGGGATACCATTACTTAATTCTCTATGTGAATTCCAAAGATTTAAAACTAATAAATTATGCGTAGTTGGAAAATATTTTGTCATGGTTAATGCGGGCGCTTGACCGGCATTAGAAGAAATAAACAAAGGAAGGTTTGGATCGTTGGCATGTAAACTTAATTTATAAAGCGTGGTGAAAATTTTTGCTTTAGGGAGCGTGTGCCAGGCTTGTTTTTCTAAATGATTTTGTATATCCGAGAGTTTTCCTGCCCATTGAATATTTAATACTTCAATTTTCTGGCCAAAATGCCCTACTCGGTAAATTGGTATTTGGAATTTAGCATTGTTCCACCAGGTATTAAAATTGATAGTTTGTTCAGAAAAAAGAAGTTGGGAGTTTGAGAGTAATTTTTTATAGCCATGAGCTAGATTAGCTCCCCAACAAAGCAATAAAATTAGAATACCCAATATAGCAATTTGCCCAGATGAAATAGTTGTATGATCTATTTTTCTACGATAAGAAAGTGTCAGGCCAGTGAGAATACTAATTCCCAGTAAAGCACCTCCAAAAACATCACTAAACCAATGTGCAGTTAAGTAAATACGCGAAAACACGATTAAAAGAATAACTAAACTAGTTAATCCATAAACCAGCATTCGTTGTGGTTTAGGTGTTTCTATAGCAATTAACACGGCAAAAAATCCTAGAACAGAAATAGCGCTTACGGTATGTCCACTAGGAAACGAGGGGCCGAGGGGTGTTAGCACTAAGCCTATGGGGCGCGCAACGTGCAGAATATGCTTAAATACATCTGCTAAACCATAACTTAATAATCCTGCTAATCCCCAATGTAGACTCAGCCAAAAATTTCTTTTTATTAAAAAAAATCCTAACATAAGCATCCAAAAAACAGCGAGTATTCTCGGGCTCAGCTCAGTCATGACAACTAAAAACTTGTCTAGAGTTTGCTGACGTAAACTACGCATTAAATGATAAACGGGCTCGTTTAAATAAGTAGCAACGCCATGATGAGTAACACTAAAGACTATTGCTAGAAATCCAAGTGAACAAAAAATGCAAATTAAAGCGAGTGCTAATTGAGCGTGTGATTGAGGATGTCGATAATCTGTCAAAAGAGAGGTGATGGTTTTGAGCTTTGGATGGTTACGAGTGAAACGCCAAAGATAAGCGACCTGTTTATCTAATAAACGACTAAACCATGCATAACAAGATTTTATGAAAGCATAAACTAGCCAAATAAACAACAAAAGTAAGACGACAAAGATGATTAATTTACTTGCGACTTCGGGAGGTAATTGCTGCGAAGCTTGGCCTAAAAGTATTCCCGGTAACATATAGGCGGGTGCCCACGCAATAGCAGAAATGATGTCTGCTATTAAAAATTGGCGCCATGGCATTCGCACCATACCTGCGATAAAAGGTAAAATAGCCCGAATAGGCCCAATAAAACGGCCAAAGAAAATACTTTTTCCGCCATGTTTGTCAAAAAAAGCTTCTCCTTTTTTTAAAAGTTGGGGATAGCGGCGGAATAACCAGAAATCCTTAGTATGATGATGGTAATGTCTACCTACCCAAAAACTAAGTACATCACCTGTGATAGCTCCTGCGATGGCCCATAAAACTATAGGTGTAAATGGTAAAACCCCTATTCCAATTAAGGTGCCGATAGCTGTCATGAAAACAGTACCGGGTACTAAAAAACCTATCATGACGAGACATTCAAGAAAGGAAACAAAATAGGTAATTAAGCCTGCTAAATGAGGATGAATTTGTAGCCAATCAAAAAAGGGTTTGAGATCCGGAAGCGTCATTAGGCTACATTCTCTCCAGCCGCTTGTTTATCTGCGTGATACGAAGAACGGACTAGAGGTCCACTTGCTACACGAATAAATCCCATTTCTTTTGCTAAGAGACCGAGCTCTTTGAATTCTTGGGGAGTCACATAACGTGCGACAGGAAAATGATGGCGACTAGGGGCAAGATACTGACCGATGGTAATCATGTCAACCTGGTGTTTACGTAGATCTTGCATGACCTCTCTAACCTCTTCCAGTGTCTCTCCTAGTCCTAGCATAAGACCTGATTTGGTAGGTATTCCAGGGAAACGCTGCTTAAATGCGAGTAATAATTGTAATGACCATTTATAATCTGAGCCTGGGCGTGCTTGTTTATACAAACGAGGTATTGTTTCGATATTATGGTTAAACACATCAGGTAATTCAGGTGCAATAGCATTTAGAGCGACGTCCATACGACCACGAAAATCAGGCACAAGCACTTCTATAGTTAGTATAGGACAACTTTGGCGCAATGCTTGCAAACATGCGGTGAAGTGAGCTGCTCCTCCGTCACGTAGATCATCTCGATCGACCGAAGTAATAACAACATAACGAAGTCCCATCTGTTTAACTGTCTTAGCGAGATTTTCAGGCTCATCCGGATCCAATGGATCAGGTCTTCCATGGCCTACATCACAAAATGTACACCGACGAGTACATTTATCTCCCATAATCATAAATGTAGCCGTACCATGGCTAAAGCATTCACTTAAATTGGGGCAAGAAGCTTCTTCGCATACCGTATGAAGACGATTCTCCCGTAGCATGGTTTTTAGTTGATCTACGGCAGTTGTAGCCGGTAATTTAATACGGATCCAATCTGGTTTACGTAAAGGGGCAGTAGGCTCAATTTTTATTGGAATGCGAGCCATTTTTTCAGCTCCGCGCTGTTTTTGTCTGGGATCCGGTGTTTTTATTTCCATAAGGTTTCAAAATATTATATTAAATGAAATAATTTTAACATAGAGTTTAATGAGACATATCAAAGCATAGCACTATTAGCTAAAATTATTTTTTAAGCAAACTCAGAAAGCCCATCTAAATAGCTAATTTCAATGAAACTTGGTTTTTAAAGAACATTATTTCTTGCTGAAATTGCTTAATAAAGTCATTGGCTACTGTATTAAGATCGGTAGGTCCCCCTAAATCAGAAAGTTGAGTGATGGTGAGTTGACTCAAGCCACAGGGATTAATTCCTGTGAAAGGACTAAGATCCATGGCTATATTGAATGCTAGGCCATGATAACAATAACCACGTCGAATGCGTAGGCCAACTGAAGCAATTTTAGCCGAGTTGACATAAACACCCGGGGCTTCTTTTTTTGCTTCGGCATAAATATCGTAAGTGGATAGTAAATGAATAATCGTATTTTCTAGTAGAGAGACTAACTCACGAACACCAAGCTTAAGACGGCGAAGGTTTAAAAGTGGGTATATGACCAGCTGTCCAGGTCCATGATAGGTCACTTGCCCGCCCCGATCGGTTTTTACTATGGGGATATTCCCGGGATTAAGGATGTGCTCCAATTTACCCGCCTGTCCTAAGGTATAAATGGGGTTGTGCTCAATGAGCCAAATTTCATCTGGAGTTTCGGGAGTACGAATATCGGTAAAAACCCGCATGGCTTGGGCGATTGTATTATAATCGCCCCGCTGTAAAGGTCGTATCAGGAATAACTGATCTGTCATAGCCCAGAAAGTATACTGGATCTAAATAAGTAGTTGAATAGATGAATATTAAAAGTAAGGAAAATTTTGCTTTGTAACTGTAATTATCAACGATAAATACAGATTTAGTCACTTAATTTCTGCTAAAATAATTACTGCTCTCACGAATTAGGATTTGTTATGAAAAAATGGTTAGCCATATTTCCCCTGCTATTAGTAAGTATCACGGCTTTTTCGATTCCTAACCCAGCCTCTGTTTACTGTGTTCATCACGCAGGTCGCTTGGAAATGATGAATGAACCAGCGGGTGTGACCGGTGTTTGTGTGTTTCATGATAAAAGTTATTGTGAAGAATGGAGTTACATCAGAGGAATTTGTAAGCCTAGTCAATTTTATTTGCCTGAAAAAAGATGGGGAACAAAATATTGCCTGACTCAATTACCGAATAAAAATTTAATTATTTATTTATGTAAAGCTTAAACATAGATGATGGATAAAGAAAAACGTTTACATTATTTTAAAAAAATGGAAATTCCTCTTTGGATCTTGCGGGAGCATGGCAATAAAATATCCAAAGAAACGGTTAAGGACGATGATATGCCCAGAAAATCGATAATGACTCGAGAGCAAAAAATTTCGACACTGAATTGGCAAGAATTGAGATTGGCAGTAAACAGCTGTAAAGCCTGTGATTTATATAAAACACGTAGTAATCCTGTCTTTGGTGTGGGAAATCTGGATGCCGATTTATTGGTCATTGGAGAAGCGCCGGGGGCGAATGAAGATAAACAAGGAGAGCCTTTTGTAGGTCGGGGCGGACAATTATTGACAAACATGTTGTCCGCGATTGGTTTTAATCGGGAAGATTACTACATTGCAAATATTTTAAAATCGCGTCCGCCCAATAATCGTGATCCTTCTTTGGAAGAAGTAAAGGCATGCACACCCTATTTATTGAGACAGATTAGCTTAATTAAGCCAAAGTTAATTTTAGCGGTAGGTCGAATAGCTGCACACTATTTATTATCAACCAATGCATCTATGGCGAGTTTACGCGGAAATTTGTTTCATTTTGGTATAAATAAAATTCCTTTGTTAGTTACTTATCATCCCGCCTATTTACTTCGTTCTCCACGCGAAAAGCGTAAGGCTTGGCAGGATATGCAATGTGTAAAAAAACAATTAGGCCTGGAAGTTATCGAACAAAATGGATGATTAGGTCATATAAAAAAAGATTATTCGAATTAGGTTTTAGTTTGGTTGAATTATTATTTACCATTACTTTAAGCAGTATTTTATTAACCCTAGCGTTTCCAGTCTACGGACATTTAATCCTTGAGCTTCGTTTACTTATTTTAACTGAACGTGTGAGCTCAACCGTACTTTATGCTCAAAGTGAGGCAATTAGACGCCAGAGTGTGATAACAATATGCAAAAGTAAAAATGGCAAACGTTGTATGGGAAGTTGGAAGGAGGGTTGGATTGTTTTAGAAAATGCGGAATTATTGCGTGTTTATCCTGCTTTGAGTCACTCAGATTTTTTAGCGTGGCATGGATTTCGCTCAGACGATTACCTAGAATTACATCCAGATGGTTCTAGTCAAAATGGCAGTTTTGTCGTCTGCGTTCATGCATTAACAAAGAAAATGGCATGGTTAATTAAAATTAGTCAAACTGGAAGAATAAGAGTAGATAGGAATAACAGCAAAAATCTAGGTTGTAACGATTAATGAACCTATTCCTTGGGTCTTAATATCTGCTTGTTGGAATTAATCATCTGCTATATAGCGCTTGCAATAAGTTCAAAAAATTCGTAGCTTCATGTATACTCTTCGCACTTGAATTTTTGTCTGTGTTGCCGCTCAACTCGCAATCCTCATGTATACAAATACACTCCGGTTGCTTCGTTTTCGCGACGCCTTGCCAAAAACCCAATTGCTGTGAGTATACTAACAGACGCAGCCCTTATAGATTCTATTCGATTAAAAAAATTTTGCTATGAAAAAACATATTCTTTATATTCTGCTTATGGCTTCAGTAAATGCCTATGCCTTAGTTCCAGGTTCACTAGGCGATTTATCAGATAAGCTTTTATTACCTATGTCCCTATTGACCGGAGGGCTCTATAATATGAGTTTGGCTATCGGGATAGCTTTACTTTTTGGTTCCCTTATCCAATATAAAAACTATCGAAATAACCCTTCGCAAGTTCCTTTGAGCAGACCTATTACTTTATTGATTTTTGGTGTGATTTTAGTCGTATTGCCACTACTTGCCAAATTTTCTGAAAGCGCACTTTTAGTTTCTAGAGTATCTTAAAATGAAAATTCTTATCAGTAATGACGATGGTGTACATGCACCAGGCTTGTCTATTTTAGCTAAAGCTTTAGCCCAAATCGCAGAGGTTACTATTGTAGCTCCAGATAGGGATCGCAGTGGCGCCAGTAATTCCCTTACTTTGCAGCATCCTTTAAGATTAAGATACTTTGATGAAAATATTATTAGTGTTCAAGGGACACCTACTGATTGTGTTCATCTAGCTTTAACAGGTCTATTAAGCGAAGATAAACTTCCGGATATGGTTGTATCAGGTATTAATGCGGGTTCTAATTTGGGCGAAGATGTTTTTTACTCGGGAACTGTGGCAGCCGCCATGGAAGGACGTTTTCTAGGAATTCCAGCAATCGCATTTTCAATAGCTGGAAATGAGCCCATGTATTATTCTACAGCAGCAGAGGTTGCGAAAAGATTGGTAACCCTCTTATATGAAAAACCGATTCCTGCCAAGACTATTTTGAACGTAAATATTCCTGATGTGGCTTTTGATGATTTAAAAGGTTATGAAGTGACGCGTTTGGGCACGCGTCATAACGCCGATAGGATGATGCCCAGTAAAGATCCAAGAGGACATACCATTTACTGGATTGGTAGTTCTGGTAAGGAAGATGATGCTGGAAAAGGCACAGATTTTTATGCTTTGAGCCAACAGCAAGTAAGTATTACACCTTTGCAGCTTGATTTAACGCATCATACTGCGCGAGACCAGATCGAAGATTGGATAGCCAATATGGATCCGAAACTATAAATTATTCTTTAAATAAAGAATTTACTGAATTTTTCATCTAACTGTATGAGATGCGATGAAGTTTTTTTCTAAGCTTTATGACAACATGCTTATATTGGCTAAGCATGGACATGCTCCTTATTACTTATTTGTATTAAGTTTTGCAGAGTCTTCTTTTTTTCCTATTCCACCCGACGTGATGTTAGCTCCCATGTCTTTAGCGAGGCCAGAGTGTGCTTGGCGCTATGCCTTTTTGACCACGGTGGCTTCTGTTTTAGGTGGATTATTTGGCTATTGGATAGGGAATATAGCGTTTGAATGGGTACATCCCTATATTCTACAGTTTGGGTACGAGAAGACTTACCAGCAGATTGAGCATGGATTTAACCAATGGAATTTTTGGATACTTTTTTTGGCAGGATTCACGCCTATTCCTTATAAGTTATTTACCATCGCGGCCGGGGCCTTGCATGTTGCGCTATTACCCTTTATCTTGGGATCACTAGTGGGCCGTGGCGGAAGGTTTTTTTTAGTCGCTTTTTTAATGCGTTGGGGCGGTGTCCATATTGATAAATTATTACGGCATTACATCGATCGAATCTCTTGGTTTGTTTTGTTGCTAGCGGTTGCTGTTTTTGCTTCTCTTAAAATCTGGGGTTAAGGGAAAATATTTTATTCAGATCTAAGAACGTTCCTTAAACTTTATTGAAACGTCAATAATCAAAAAAGTGGTTATTTAATTACTATCTTTCTATCTAGGTTAATTAATTCAGGGAGAGTTAATATGGCTAACAAAGGAAGTGCATTTAAGAAAAGAGGGGGTGGAAAACAGCAAAATTCAGTAGCGTCTGAGCAAGTATTCGAAAATAAACCAGAGAAATTTTTAGTAAACCGTGAAATTGGTGAGACAGAAACAACACCACATAAATATGTGCGACGTGATGAAACACTTGGTGCAACTCAATTATATTTAAATGAAATCGGTTTTTCTCCTTTATTAACAGCCGAAGAAGAAGTTTACTACGCACGACTTATTGCAAAAGGCGATCAAGACGCTCGTAAACGGATGATAGAAAGTAATTTGCGCTTAGTGGTTAAAATAGCCAGACACTATAATAATCGTGGATTACAGTTTTTGGATCTAATAGAAGAAGGTAATTTAGGTTTAATGCATGCGGTAGAAAAATTTGATCCTGAAAGGGGTTTTCGTTTTTCAACCTATGCGACATGGTGGGTGCGTCAAGCCATTGAGCGAGCTATCATGAACCAAGCTCGAACGGTCCGCTTGCCTATCCATGTGGTTAAAGAGCTGAATGTTTATTTACAAGCGGCAAGGGAACTTACACAGAAATTAGATCATAAACCTACTTCAGATGAGATTGCTAAATGGTTAGATAGGCCTTTTGAAGAAGTTGAACGCATGCTCGGTTTGAACGAGCATATTACTTCTGTAGATGCCCCGGCCAGTAGTGAGGCCGATAAACCTTTACTTGAAACTTTATCAGATAATCGCGAAAACGATCCTGAGCATATTTTAGAAGGTGAAAATTTACGTAAGCGTTTAGAAGGTTGGCTTAAACAATTATCCACCAATCAACGTGAGGTTATTGCTCGGCGATATGGTTTATTGGGCTGCGATCGCATGACCTTAGAAGAAGTAGGAGAAGTTATTGGCTTAACTCGAGAGCGAGTTCGTCAAATTCAGGTTGAAGGTTTGAAGACCTTACGGAAAATAATGGAAAAACAAGGATTTTTTTCCAATTTATTGTATGATTAATTTAATTTTTTTTAAATAAGAATAAAATATTAAGAGTATGAAATGGTTATTTAATTATAAATATAATATCACTTATATTATTTTAATAGTTTTACTCAATACCTTATTTGCTTATATTCCTTTAATGCAGATATTTAGCACCGAAATTTCCCCCATGGATTGGACGGTAGGAGTAGTTTATGTTTTGCGCGATTTTGCGCAACGAGAACTACAGCATAAAGTTATTTTTGCCATGTTTATCGGCAGTTTAATCAGCTATGTTTTAGCCGGTAAGGATTTGGCGATTGCCAGTATGAGTGCGTTTTTAATTGCGGAGTTTGTTGATTGGTCGGTTTATACGTTTACTAAACGACCGTTGTCTCAGCGTATACTTTGGTCTGCAAGTCTTAGTGCACCAATAGATAGTAGTGTTTTTTTATGGATTATTCACCAGTTTAATTGGTTGGCGGTGCTGGTTTTATCACTAGCCAAAATTGTAGGCGTCCTTTTCGTTTGGTATGGATGGCGTAGTCGTGAAAGAAGTACGCTCGCTAAAGATTTAGAGATTATGACGGTCAAGTCCGACTTAGCGATTTAAATTCTCCATGGTAATTTAAATCGCTAAGTCGGACTAATTTGTTTAATAGTTTGCCTTTCTTCACCTACGTCGGTAAAGCTTTGGTCTGTGAAGAGCGTGTTTACATAACGTAGGGCGCGAGTATATTTTGCTTTCTGCTCTTTTATAATCTTAACATGATCGAAATCATATCGGGGCATGATTCTATGTGCTTCATTAAATCCTTCGCCTTTACTAATTTTCTTATAATTTTCAATTGGAAGAAGACAATGATTAATATTATAGTTTTTTGACTGTGTGAGGGCTATTTCACTAGGAAAACTACTGGATAAACGTATACATACGATATCTCTCTCTGTCAGACATCGTACTATTTCTATTAGTTGTTTAACCCGCTCTCTCGGCATAGCCGTTATAATGCCTTCCGAAAAAGCAGCACGTAACTCTTCGGTTGATTTAACTAAGTCAGTCATTTTTTGTAGATATTCAGCAAGCCCTTTTGCTGTACATTTTAATGGGCCTACTTGTTCAATAATATCGTTATAGATTTTTTCTTCGTTAATATCTAAATTAATATGATCGCGCATAAATAATTTGCAATATAAGGAAATGCTTTGTTGGTTAGCTATATGCAAATGAGGTAATTTTAATGAGAACATGATGCTCAGCAACGAAAACCAAGCTAAACCCTCAGGATTTATTCTTTCATAGAAAAAGCTAGCGTACTTACACCAGGTCTCAGAATCTATTTTTTCTTCTTCTTTTTCAATATTATCTAATAGAGGTTTTAATTCCTGACGAATATCTTTATGACCTTTAAGGATTTCGGATAATGAGTCCAGCATAAATTCCAATGAGATATGTCTGGAAAAAATTTCATTATCTTTACAAATGTTT
Organism: Rickettsiella endosymbiont of Miltochrista miniata; assembly: GCF_964031245.1. NCBI lineage: Bacteria > Pseudomonadati > Pseudomonadota > Gammaproteobacteria > Legionellales > Coxiellaceae > Rickettsiella > Rickettsiella endosymbiont of Miltochrista miniata. The sequence continues at coordinate 1,628,909 of NZ_OZ035017.1, read as the reverse complement.
TCTAAAGTAGACCATGCCATTTTTCTTTGTTCAAAAGACATATCGAATACACGAATGCATGAACTAGCTATCCAAATGATATCTTCGATATCTTTTTCTGAGAAATAGATTGGTTCTTGGGATAAGGCTTCCTCAGTAAAATCAATAGGATTTTCACGCATGCTCGCGATTTCACGCAAAATGTCTCCTTCTCCCTTGTTATGACTTTCTGTGTGTTCAGAGCAGGCGGCTACTTTCGCTATATAGGCTATCGTCCAACTTCGATTCAATAGCGCCTGTTGTTTTTTACTTAAGCTTTTATAAGTTTCATTTTTTTGTATCATTTCCAATGAAACTGTCATAAATCAATCTCCTAGATTATTTTTATAATTTATGGTCCAAAATCCTAAAATAGAAAGAGCCAGTGTTTATTCCCTTGCTCATATCGTATAAATTGTAAGTAATTAAAACTTAATTTTTTACTCATTAATAGAATTTTATAATTAATTTAATTCTCCTTTTTTGTAGATAAATTGTCAATTTCTTTATTAAGGAAAAGATAATAAAAATTACTTCGTTAAGACTTGTTTGATGGCTAATATAGTAATGTCTTTTAGTTCTTCTAGAACCTGTAACGATGTGTTTAAAGGTGGTAACCAATAGATAGTATCGCCTAAAGGACGTAACCACGCACCTAACTGCAGGGCTTTCTGAAAAATCTGATAACCCATACGCTGATTTTTTTCTTTTTCAGTTAATTGTAAATCTGCAGCAATGATTGCCCCGATACCTCTAATATTTGTTAATCTTTGTGTTTTATCACTAACTTCCTGCATAAATTTTTTTAAAATAATTTCTTTTTCTCGAACTTGTTGGAATATTTTTTCATCTTCTAAAGTTTTTAGACATTCTAATGCCACTGCTGCTGCTAAAGCATTGCCACTAAAAGTATGTGAATGTAAGAAACTTTTTCCGGTGGAATAATCATCATAAAAAAGATCATAAATGTCAGTATGGGTTAATACCGCACTCATAGGTAACCAGCCGGAAGTTAAACCTTTGCTTAAGCAGATAAAGTCAGGTTTTATTTGTGCATGTTCACACGCTAAGGCATGCCCCGTTCTACCTAATCCGGTCATAATTTCATCAGCAATCAAATAAATACCATGAGTTTGTGTCCATTTGCGCAAACAGCGGAGGAAATCTTGGCTATAGATTTTCATGCCTCCTGCCCCTTGGACTATAGGTTCAACAATAATAGCGGCTAAATTTGCGGCTTGCTTTTCAAGCTGTTTTTCGATACCAGGCCAAATATCTGAGCAATCATTCCATAAAGGGTCAGAACTAGAGTGAACATAGGGGATATTTTGAATAAAGTTAGGTTGTATTAAATGGGCTTCATAGGCTTGGCGGTAAAGGCCTAAATCACTCAGTCCTAAGGCCATAAAGGTTTCGCCATGATAGCCATTTTGAAGGGAGGTAAACTGAGTACGCTGATTTTGACCGAGTAATTGATGGGCGTGTAGACTCATTTTTAGGGCAATTTCAACTGCCGAAGAACCTTCACTGGCATAAAAGACCTTGTCTAAACCCATGCAAAGTCGGCCTAATTTTTCGGAAAGTTGGATGATAATTTCATAGGTGCTATTGGCAAATATCACATGTTCGAAGCATTCTAATTGGGCTTGGAGTGCGACTTTTAAACGGGGATGGTTATGGCCCAACGATTTACACCACCAGCTAGAAATGGCATCTATTATTCTCCTCCCATCCATCAGTTCAATATAAGAGCCATAGGCCTTTTTTATTACTAAAGGTGGAAAAGCTTCATAATCCTTCATTTGAGAGCAAGGATGCCAAATATGTTGTCGATCGCGATTGATAAGATCCATAAAATAGGGTAAAAAAGAAGCAAGTTAAACATAAAAGTGACTGAAATTGCCAATATTCATTGCCAGAATAATGGCTCAATCTGAAGAATAAAAACCATTCGAGAAAACGATTGTGTTAAATAAAAAGAATAAAATAAACATAAAAGCTTGTTTCCAGGCGATACGGCCTTATCATGCCATAAAAAATATTTTATTATTTATACCTCTTTTTGTTGGGCACCAATATTTTAATATCATTGCCATAAAAAATAGCTTTTTAGGTTTTTTTGTTTTTTGTTTATTAGCTTCAAGTGCCTATTTAATCAATGATCTGGTTGATTTAGAAAATGATAAACAGCATGTTAAAAAGCAAAATAGACCTTTTGCTTCAGAAAAATTATCCTGTAAAACTGGATATATTCTTGCGCCAATATTAGCCATAACTGCTTTAAGTCTTACAATATTATTACCTTTAAATTTCTTAATAATTGCGATGGCGTATTATGGTTTAACCTTGCTCTATACATTTTTTATTAAACAAATAAAATGGCTAGATGCTATTTTACTCGCCATTTTATATTCAATGCGTGTATTTGCAGGAATGAGTTTAATTAAAAATGGATTTTCATTTTGGTTGATTTTTTTCGTTTTATGTCTGTTTTTTAGTTTAGCTTTACTAAAGCGTTATACCGAGCTTATTGCGATACAAACAGAAAATAAATTTTCTATTTTAGGCCGAGCTTATCAAATAAAAGATAAAATTAAACTGGCCTTACTAGGATATATTAGCGGCTACTTATCAGTTTTAATCTTTATTTTTTATATTTATTCCGCAAAAGCACAATTATTTTATAGGACTCCATTGTTATTGTGGTTAATTTGCCCTTGTTTATTCATTTGGCTCAATCATATGTGGCAGTTTGCTCAGGAAGGAAAAATTCACGATGATCCGGTGATATTTACAGTCAAGAATAGATGCAGTTGGATTTTTTTGTTGTTAATAGTAATTTTTAGTGTGCTAGCAACGGAGATCAGGCTTCCATTTTACAGCTTCTAAGCCTTTATTCAGGAAGTTGACAATGTGTGTTATTCATTTTATGTTGGCAGTTTTGTGGTTTTAAGAAATTATTATGTCGAATCCTGAAATCCGTCACGATTGGACACTTGAACAAATTCATGTGCTATTCCAATATCCTTTTAATGACTTAATTTATCGCGCACATACTGTCCATCGCCAATCTTTTCAAGCTAATGCAGTCCAGATTAGTAGTTTACTTAATGTAAAAACAGGTTTATGTCCTGAGGATTGTTCGTATTGTCCGCAAAGTGGTCATTACAATACCGGGCTAAAAAAAGAACCTTTAATGACGTTAGAGCAAGTGAAAACTGCTGCCAAAAAGGCAAAAGAAAATGGTGCGGGTCGATTTTGTATCGCGGCTGCGTGGCGTAGCCCTCCTAAAAAAGAGCTCGCTAACATATTAGAAATGGTATCAGCAATCAAAGCATTAGATTTGGAGGCGTGTGCTACATTAGGCATGCTCACGCAAGAGCAAGCCTTGCAGTTATCTGATGCGGGTTTAGATTATTACAACCATAATTTAGATACATCACCAGAATATTACCAAACTATTATTTCAACCCGAACCTATCAAGAACGCTTGGAGACTTTAGCTTGTGTTCGAGCGGCAGGTATAAAAGTTTGCTGTGGTGGGATTATTGGCATGGGAGAGACTCAAGAGGATCGAGCGGGTCTGTTACGACAACTGGCTAATCTACCCGAGCATCCTAGAAGTGTGACGTTGAATAAATTAATTCCTATCCCGGGGACACCATTAGCCGATAAGCCTCCAGTTGATTCTTTTGAATTTACGCGTGTAGTTGCTGTAGCGCGAATTATGTTACCGCTGAGCATGATTCGTTTATCTGCTGGACGTGATAGCTTGAGTGAGGAAGCACAAGCGCTATGTTTTTTTGCGGGTGCTAATTCCTTGCATTATGGAGAAAAATTATTAACGACAGATAATATCTCTCCTGAACAGGATAATGCTTTATTAAAAAAATTGGGGCTGGCAGCTGTATTGTTCGATACCGACCTGAATGCATGTCATTAACTTTTGAGAAAGCATTAAGTCAACATAAACAAAAAGGTCACTATAGAGAGCGTAAAGTCTTGCAAAGTTTGGCCGGTATGCAGCGGCGTTATAATGATAAAAATTTTTGTTGTTTTTCTTCCAATGATTATTTAGGTCTAAGCAAACACCCCGCAGTTATAAAATCTTTTAAACAAGGAGCTGATGACTACGGTGTTGGTAGCGGGTCTTCGCATTTTCTTGGTGCGTATAATCGATTTCACCATGAGCTCGAGCTTGCCTTAGCTGAATTTCTTAATTTTCCTAAAGTATTAGTATTCTCTACTGGGTATATGGCTAATTTGGGTATTTTAGGGAGCTTATTGCAAAGAAGATCTACAATATTCGCTGACAAATTAAGCCATGCTTCTTTAATCGATGGGGCAAAATTAACAGGCGCCGTATTTAAACGTTATCCACATAATAATCTTGCCACTCTAGAAAAGCATTTGAGGCAGTCACCCGCTAGACAAAAATTTATTATGACCGATGGTGTCTTTAGCATGGATGGTGATATAGCACTGTTGCCAGCATTAGTAGAAATCGCCCAAAGATTCTCGTCTACATTGTTAGTCGATGATGCGCACGGCATAGGCGTATTAGGAAAAAAGGGAGCAGGTATTTGTGAACATTTTGACTGTAAACCAGATATCTTATCGGGTGGTTTCGGTAAGGCTTTTGGATGTTTTGGCGGTTTTGTGGCCTCGAATGAGGTCATCATCGAGAATCTGATTCAATTTGCGCGCCCTTATATGTATACCACTGCTTTGCCGCCGGCTTTAGCTAAAGCCGCACAGACGAGTTTGCTATTATTGCAAACAGAAAGTTGGCGTAGAGAAAAATTACAGCGTTTAATTACCCATTTTAAGCAGATGGCGCAGCAGTTAGAGTTACCGATATTGCCTTCTCAGACCCCCATTCAACCGATTTTAATAAATAATACTGAGCAAACCATGGCACTTTCAGCTTATTTATTGCAAAATGGCTTTCTGGTCAATGCTATTCGACCCCCGACCGTTCCTGAAAATACCTCACGGCTACGAATTAGCTTGAGTGTATTACACTCAGAAACTGAAATTGATAGATTATTAGAACAAGTAGCCATGGGGCTGAAATTGATAAAAATAAATGATAATCCAATTAGATGAAACACAAATTGTCCATCGTTTTAATAAAGCGGCAAACACTTATGATCCAGTTGCAGTGCTGCAACAGCGGGTAGGAAAATCTTTATTAGAACGTTTACAAGGAATTCGCTGTCAACCGCAAACCATATTGGATCTGGGTTGTGGTACAGGTCATAGCGAGACATTTTTAAAAAAATTATACCCCGTTGCTAAAATTGTAGGTTTAGATAAGTCGAATGGAATGCTGGCACAAGCTCAGGCTAAAGGAAAAGAGTATCAACTTACTGATATCCATTGGATACATGGGTGTGCGGAGAATTTGCCGTTTGCTGATCATAGCTTCGAATTAGTTTACTCAAATTTGATGTTGCATTGGAGTAACGATTTCACCCAGAGTCTCAAAGAAATTCGACGCGTATTAAAACCCGATGGTTTGCTGCTATTCTCCATGGTGGGACCAGATACTTTGCAAGAATTGCGATATTGTTGGAGAACTATCGATGATCAACCGCATGTACATCTATTTGTTGATATGCATGATTTAGGTGATAACTTACTGCAAACGCCTTTCGTCGATCCGGTGATGGATGTTGAATATTTTACTTTGCTGTATTCAGAAGCCTTAGATTTGATGAAGGAATTAAAAAAATTGGGGGTACAAAATATTGCCAAGGATCGGCAACGAGGTTTGACTTCCAAAGGAACGTTAAAGAAATTGATTCAAGCCTACGAATGTTTTCGTACTCCAGAAGGAAAATTGCCAGCAACATGGGAAATTATTTATGGACACGCATGGGCAGCAGAAAAAAAAATCAAAAACCAGAATGATTCCAGTGAGATCAAAATACCTTTAAGTAGTATTTTTCGTAGCTTTAATTAAACAAATATAAATGATAAAAAATAAGGGCTTTTTTATTTTAGGTACAGACACTAATGTCGGCAAAACGACTATTGCTGTTAATTTGTTATCTTTTTTAAAAGCTAATGGTTATTCTACTATCGGTTTAAAACCGATTTCCAGCGGAGCGCACCTTAGCAAAGTTGGATTACGCAATTCTGATGCAATTGCTTTGCAAAAAGCCGCAACCATTTGTCTTCCTTATGAGCAGGTTAATCCCTTTTGCTTTAGCCTAGCAACGGCACCGCATATTGCGGCGGAACAACAGGCCTGCCAATTAAGTCTTGCTAAGATTATGCAATCATTCCAACCTTTATTAAATTATAAAGCGGATTATCGTGTTATTGAAGGACTAGGAGGGGCTGCTGTTCCTTTAAATAAGACTGAAACGATGCTCGACCTATTGCAAGCTTTAAATTTGCCCGTTATCCTTGTCGTGGGATTGCGTTTAGGTTGTTTGAGCCATGCGCTTTTAACTTATGAAATCTTGAGAAAAAGAAATATTCCGATTGTAGCTTGTATATGTAATCAAATTGATCCTAATATGTTATTCCATGAAGAAAATGGCTTATATTTAAAGCAATCCATGGATGTGCCTTTTTTCAGCTTTGTTCGCTACCAGAGAAACAATTTAGATACCAGTATTTGCATAGCTTGGTCTAATTTAATCAAAATAGAATCTTAACGAATTTCCTCATCTATTTTTCCAGATTTTTGCTTATGAAATTTTTAAATTTATACAAACTTATTTTTTTAAGTCTTTTGCTTTTATTAAGATCAAACCAAGTGCTAGCGGAAGATCAACTAAGCCAATTATTAAATAATTTACAAAGCTCTAGGTCTAATTTTACACAAACGGTTATGAATTCTAAAGGTCAAATTCTGCAGCAACTGAGTGGCAAGATGGTCATACAACGTCCTGGTAGATTTCGCTGGGAAGTTACGCAACCTAGTCGACAATTATTAATCGCAGATGGTCAGCGTATTTGGTTTTATGATATCGATTTGCAACAAATTACCGTTCAAACCCAAAAAACGGCTGATTCAGATTCACCCGCAGCATTATTAAGTGATTCCCCTAAAAATCTAACACAACAGTTCGTTATTCATCCTTTAATGGATGTTCAGGGTTTTACTTTATTTCCAAAAAATAAAAACGCATTATTTCAATCAATTACTTTGATTTTTGAAAAAAATCGCTTACGGGAGATGCGTTTGACCGATAAGTTAGATCAGCAAACAGTGATTAATTTTTCGCAAGTTGAATTAAATCCTCATCTTCCATCACAGACTTTCCATTTTATTATGCCGACCGATAAAAATATCGACATCGTTAAAGGCTAAATCTTATGTCGCATACCCACCATCACCATCCTACTTTTGTTACTCTAAATGTAAGTTTTGCAGTTGCAATTTTGTTAAATTCAGGGTTTTTATTAACAGAGGTCGTTTATGGGTTTATTGCCCATTCGGTTAGCTTATTGTCAGATGCCGTTCATAATTTTGGAGATGTTTTAGGTTTGTTGATGTCTTGGGGAGCGAGCGTTTTAGTCAAACGTCGCGCGACGCAACGTTACAGTTATGGTTATAAAAAATTAACTATTCTAGCGGCATTAGCCAATGCTCTATTACTAGTTTTAACATCAGCTTTAATCGTTTATGAATCAATTAATCGACTTAATCACCCAAAAGAAATAAATGAAATTATTGTGATAATCGTTGCCTTTATAGGGATGTTAATCAACGGTGGAACGGCTTTATTATTTATGAGGCAAAGTACAACCGACCTTAATATTAAAGGGGCGTTTTTACATTTAGCTTATGATGCTCTGATTGCTTTAGGTGTTGTATTAGCAGGTGCCGTCATTTATTTTACTGGATGGCTATGGGTAGATCCGATAGTAGGATTGCTAATAGTTGCAATTATCACTTGGGGTAGTTGGAATTTATTACGTCGATCGGTAGAACTAATATTAGGAGCAGTGCCTTATGGAGTAAATCAGAAAGCAGTCTATAATTATTTAAAAGAATTACCTGGAGTTCAAGAGGTTCATGATTTGCATATTTGGGGGTTAAGTACGCAGGAAACTGCATTGACTGCGCATTTGATTATGCCGAAAGGTGGCTTTTCGGATGAGGAATATTTAAAGATTAATCGAGTTTTGGCTAAGGAATTTCATATCCAACATATTACTTTGCAAGTTGAACAAGGACAAAAAAAATATCCCTGTGAGCAATCTTTAGTTTGCTAACTTTAATGCCCCATTGACTTAATCTTTTTCATAGTAAATTTATACTCACAGCAATTGGGTTTTTGGCAAGGCACCGCGAGAATGAAGCGACCGGAATGTATTCTAGATACATGAGGATTCGGGTTGAGCGGTAACGCAGACAAAAATTCAAGTGCGAAGAGTATACTAACTATTTTTGGCCATTAAATGTTTTTTATATTATATATAGCGATAGGATTGTTAGCTGGATTTTTAGCGGGACTACTCGGTATAGGTGGAGGGACAGTTTTAGTCCCTGGTTTGCTTGCCATTTTTTCACATGCAAATATTCCTGAACAGTTGCAAATGCATATGGCAACAAGTACAGCATTGACGTCTATTATTTTTACTTCACTTATTGCTGTTTATCATCAGCAGCGTAGTTTCTCTATTAATTGGCTTTTATTTCGACAGTTAGTTCCAGGAATGGTTGTGGGTATAATAACAGGGGCTTTATTAGCATTATTATTAACTACGCAAACGTTAAAATTATTATTTAGCTTATTTCTTTTTTCAGTCGCATTCAAACTATACTTTCATAGAAGCCCAGCAATTAAAAAAGAAATCGTTGTCTTAAATACTTTCAAGAAATGGTCCATAGGTTTTTTTATCGGTATTATTTCAGGTCTGTTAGGTCTTGGCGGGGGAGCTATTTCAGTTCCGGTTTTTTTACGTTTGGGGTTGTCTACGCATCATGCTATCGCCACATCTTCAGCATGTGTATTGTTATTAGCAATTTTAGGGGCAATAACCTTCACATTAACTGGGTTGCATGCTCATAATCTCCCCTCCGGTAGCGTTGGGTTTGTCTATTGGCCCGCTGTATTAGGAATATCGATAGGGAGTGTACTTTTTGTTCCTATAGGTACAGGATTGGGCAAGCGCATTACAGGGAATATTTTGCGAAAGTTTTTTGCTTTATTCCTTTTTATATTAGGTATTACCTTAATAATCCATTAAAGTATCACTATGTCTTCTAATTATTCACAACCTATCGGCATATTTGATAGTGGTATTGGTGGCTTAACTGTCGCTCATGCTGTCACCAGATTGTTACCTGATGAGTCTATCATCTATTTTGGCGATACAGCCCATGCACCTTGGGGGGATAAATCTGCCGCGGCCATACAAGCATATTCCATTAAAATCTGCGATATGTTGCTTAAGCAAGATTGCAAACTTATATTGATTGCTTGTAATTCAGCTTCAGCAGTTGCCTATGAGCTCGTTAAAGAATATGTAGGTCGCAAGTCGATAGTAGTCGATGTGATCGATCCTATGATCGATTATTTAGCCAAAAATTATATCGAGAAGACGATCGGTTTAATTGGTACTAAGCAAACCATTAACTCAAATATCTATAGAAAAAAATTAGATGAACTGGGTATTAATATTCGATTAAATACACTGGCTACGCCTTTGCTGGTGCCACTAATTGAAGAAGGATTTAAAGACCAAACTATTATGAGCGATGCCATTCAGTCCTATCTGAATGAGTCTTCCCTTCATAATCTTGATGCCCTAGTGCTAGGATGTACACATTACCCATTAATTAAACAGCAGATAAAGCAATTTTATAGCGATGCTACCGTTATTATCGATTCAACTGATATTGTTGCTGAAGTGGTAAGAAACATACTCAAAGAACGCAAGCTATTGGCTGCCTTATCTAACTCTCCAAAAAAGAAGTTTTATGTCTCAGATTACACGCCCGCATTTTCCGCTTTAGCCCACCTTTTTTTTAAAATGCCGATAATTTTGGAAAAATACCCTTTGTGGGAATGAAAATATGCTCTGAATTGAGCCTTCATCGTCTTTTAGCAGAAAATTGCTTATGGTAGAATAGGTAAATTTTTAGTCTTATGAGGGAAGTGATATGACTTCTAGTCAAATACGTTTTAATACAGGCCTAGAATCCGTTTTGGCAACCAACTCGGTGCTACGTCAAACTTATATCCTGCTGGGGCTAACCCTGATTTTTAGCGCAATAACCGCAGGCATTGCAATGTTTACTAATGCCCCACCCTTAAATCCCTTTGTTACGCTAATTGGGTATTTTGGACTGTTATTTTTAACAAATTTTACTCGAAATAGTGCTTGGGGTTTGTTTTCTGTGTTTGGCTTGACTGGATTTATGGGATATACGCTAGGCCCTATTTTAAATCATTATATCCACGGATTTACCAATGGGCATGAATTAATCATGATGTCATTGGGTGCTACAGGCCTTATCTTTTTTGCTTTATCTGCCTATGCCTTAACCACCAAAAAAGATTTTAGTTTCATGGCAAGTTTTTTGATAGTAGGTATGATCGTCGCTTTTCTGGCTAGCATCGGGACATTATTTTTTCATATACCTGCATTAATGCTCACCTTATCGGCGGTGTTCATACTATTGTCATCAGGTATAATTTTGTTGCAGACCAGCCAAATTATTCATGGTGGTGAAACCAACTACATCATGGCTACCGTTACACTTTATGTATCGCTTTATAACATCTTTTTGAGTCTGTTAAACTTATTAGGCGCATTCAGCGGCAACCGAGATTAATTTATTTCAAAGCGACCTGATTTTAAAACTAGGTCGCCAAGATAAAGACTCAAGAGCGGAGAGTATAAACTTGCTAATAGCGTTGCCTGGGTTTTGTCCTACGCTTAGCTTAATCCTTGTTCTATTTGGCTGGATTAGAAAAAGCTTCTCAACTATTCTTTAAAGGAGTTCATAAGCTAGAAAAGAAAAGGCTGTTTAAAAAATAGCTTCAACCCAACTTTTAAGAAAGTGTACGCACAGCAATTGGATTTTTGGCGAAGCGCCGCGAGAATGAAGCAGCCGGAATGTATTCAAGATACATGAAGATTGCGAATTGAGCAGCAACACAGTCAAAAATTCAAGTGCGAAGAGTATATTTTGTTGCATTGTCTTAGCAGCAGGTGCTACATGGCTGGTTTAATAGTTAATGGCGAGAAGATTTTAACCGATCAATTTGGATATCTGGTTCATTCGGCTGATTGGCATGAGGAAGTAGCCACTAAAATTGCCAAAAATGAGGCATTAACACTCATCAAAGATCATTGGCATGTCATCTATTTTTTACGTAATTTCTATCAGCAATACCATAAAACTCCGCCGATCAGAATTTTAGTTAACCAATTAACCGTGCAATTAGGCCCTGAAAAAGCCTGTAGCATCTATCTAAACAATCTATTCCCGAAAGGTATACTTAAGCAAGCAAGTAAGTTAGCTGGATTGCCTAGACCTGCTCGTTGCATGTAATCTATTCCAAAAGTTCTTGCAAATAAATTTAAACTCAAAAAAATACGAATTGTTTTTGGAGAAAATATGAATGAAGAAGAGTTGCGAAATAAGATCGAAACTTCAATAAAAACTGAAAAGTTAAATGAATATTTGTTAGATTGCCTCAAAAATGAGTGTGAACTTAATTTTTTGAATCTACCATTCATCATTACCGAAAATGCTTTACAACGGTTTGAAGCGAAAATAAAAGATTGTCAGCAAATTGAAAAAGATCTACCCTACGATCTTATTTTACCCGGAGAATATCACCTCCTATCGGAAAAGCTTGATATTCTTAAACTTAAATTGGCAATGCTATACGCTAATGGTAAAGGAAGCGTAATAATAGAAGAGAATTATAACGAAATAAAAGTTTTTATTTTCAAGATATTAAACCTAGATATTAAGCTTAAATTAAAGTATCTCGATTTAACCATTAAATTATTAGAGAAAGCTATAGGAGATTCCCAGTTTAATAAGGAATTTATTGGTGCTTTGGATTTAATAAAATTGTTTGTTAATGAGCCAAAATACCTTCCTAATGAAGCAGACTTAAAATATATAAGTGATTTAGGGCGCCAGACTAATGACGATGAAATCAGAAAACGCTTTTATGGAATAATCCGTGAGTTAGATAAAAAATTATTGCTTCAAGATTTATTAAATCAACTTTTGAAAATTGTAAAAAATACCAATGGCTCGCCATTAATGCAGTTTAATGTAATATTTATTACTAAATGCCTAAATACTGTATGCAGTCTGGAAGCCGAGGATTTAAACCAGGTTATAGGTTTAGTTTACCGAGCTTTGGAGGCCTATTCTGCGTCAGAAATAACGAAAAAGGCTTATACCGTTTTCAAAAAAATATTTACCCAAAAAAACCTGTATATGCATTTAATAGAATTTGCAAAAGATTTCAAAGAAAAAACATCAGGACAAATAATCAATAATCCGGTAAGGCATGATTTGTCCAGTATTGAAAAACATGCTTTTACCATCTACTTTCCGACTCACATTAATGATAAAAGAATACGAGCAAAATTTGCAGAAGCTAAACTTGAGTATAACGAAACATTTAAAAAAAATATCACTACTAATGATCGCTTATTTGAACGCTTCAGAGAAGATTTAGTAAAAATTAGTAGTAAAACAAATGGAATTTTAGAAAATGTAAAGGCTCTAGCATCAGATGCTAAGGAAAGATTAGAAGAAGCCGTTGAAACAAGCTCAGATATAGTAACAAATTTTTTCAAAAAAAATGTAGTAACTTCATATCAAGAAGAAAATCCAAGAATCGATATGAATCTGAGCGCTTCATTACATCTAGCCAAGGAAGAAATATCGCCAATCAAAGAAAAATTGCATGCTTGGAATTCAATACTCAATCCTACCGATCAAAATAATGATAATCATTGCAATTACTTAGAAATTACTCAATTCGATTTAAACCAAAGCCTAGAGTTAGCAAATAACTTTACTGATGCCATCAACGAAAAATTTACGGGATTTATCCAACAAATTCTTGACGAATTTAAAAAAATCAATGATGCCGTGCAAAAAAACTCATGGTTTGCGAAACCTGAGATTGGTAAATCCAGTTTTTTTCATCAAATATTTCATAGAGGATATTTTAGTGGTAATTATTCGATAGAAAAAATAAAAAACTATTTAAAAAATGATCTAAGTTTTGCTACAGTTAATAATCTTATCTCTAAACAAAGTTTTTGGGGATTGTTACGCTTTGGCATTATACGTTGGCCATGGATAAATAAAATCATTTTTGCTCAAAACTGGGCTGAACAGTGTTGTTTAACTGATGTTATCAAGGAAATAGAAAAAGTTAAAAAAACATTAACAATAGGTCGTGATGAAGAAAAAATCCTTAAGGAAATAATAAGTATATCAAGTGAACTTTCACCATATCAAAGCGAAATTATTGATATTTTAGAGGATTTTAAAAGAAATATAGTTATAGACTTGAAGCAACTAGAAACATTAGAACAAAAAATTGATAACTGTTTAAATGGGAAAGAAAATTCATTCTTTGCATTTAGCCCAAGACTAACAGAGTTTTTTATTCATAATAAAATACCAACTTCTGACAACAACATTAATATCGTTCATGCTAGGCCAGTACTGAGGGTACGTTGAACTTATTTTTTAAATTTTTATGGATAAAAAAATAAAATTCTATCGATTAAATTATAATTAAAATAAATAAAGAGAATTTTAATGCCGAATAAATCTGAAAATCCGGAAATTAAATCAATAGTAATCGAAAAAATAGTTAAAAAGATTAAAGAAATTTTTGATCTGATAAAAAATCAGACCACTTCCGAATGTTTACAGCAAATCGAGGATTGGCTTAAGCAGATTAAACCCGAAGCATTAACTAATGATATTTCACATTTTTCCGGAATGTTAGATATTATCTTTTTTTATTTGCACGCTGAATTTAGTAAGGAAAAAAAAGCTCAAATAGAATATTACTTAGGAATTGTTTTAAATAACTTTAATCAGCTCCAGCCTAAAAAAATTGTAATACTTATCACTTCTCTTAATAAGTATATTCATGCTGATGATGTTGCTGAGTTAGAAAGACTTAATAGTGAGTTAACTCCATTTACAAATAAGTTTTCTTTAGAGCTTAAGTTGCGTAAAAAAATTAAACCAAGAATAATTGATTTTGATAATGAGGGAAAAGGTTTTGTTGTTGAGAAAACCAGAAAATTAGTCAAAGAAATTTGTACTAATGAAACTGTTAACCAAACAAATCCAGATATCAATCTTAATCAAATGCATTATAAAATATTTTCTTGTTATGAAAATGAGTCTCAACTAAGTAAGGACATACGTGAAGCGGTATTGCTCAGAAGTTTCTTGTCGAAGGAGAAAATTGGAATTAAATATGAGCGAAGCATAGAAATTATTTTTCAATCTATTGAATTAGAAGAGTTTAAAGAAATAATTCGTAAAAGGATTTATGAATTTAAGACTCAAGATCCTAATATAATTCTTTCTGAATATAAGAAGCCTAAAACTTTTCAACTTCCAAAGTTTTTGGATATACAAAATAAGTATTTAGACAATTTTTTACTGCTTATTAATTTCTCGAATTTGGAAAAGTTAATTAAAGAAGTTCAGATTATCTCAGATAATATTTACACGTTAATGCCCGTACTTGATGATATCAAAAATTTTTATTGTGAATGGGGTATAAATTATGATTTATTTAAAAATTTTTATGTAGAGGTAGAAAATTTTAATAGGACTTTTAATCAGAAATTCATTTCTAATTATGTTGAGATGATGATGCGATTAATTGAAGAAAAAAAATTGAAATTGGATGAAAATAATCTTGATGAATTTTATCAAATTTCAGATATCTGCTTAAAAAAATTATCTGAAAATTCTCTAATAGAAGAAATTAATAGTCTGAAGTTAACTTTGTCTATTGAAAATTTCTTAAACAATCAAAAAAAAGAAATAAAAAATTATTTTGATAAGCAGTTTCATGCACGTTTAGATGTATATTCCAATAAGCTAACTAATATTTCTTTATTTAAATCATTTTTAATTAAGATGAAGGAACTGATCTTAAATTTTTTTAGCGTTAGTTTTTTTATTAACAATATAAATAATTTAGGTCTTTTAGCACCAAAATTTGATATATCCAACCTAAATAATTTTTTCTTTGAAAGAATTCATAACGAATTTAATTTAAAAATAAAGTGGTGGCACTTCCTTGGCTATAGAATGAATCCTTTATTTTTACTTTCTTTATCATTTAAAAAAAATTTATCCGAACAACTTTTTTTATATATAGTAAATTATAAATTTACACAAATTATTGAATTTTTTGAGTTTTCCACTGCAAATAGAATGTCAACAGATACAAAAAAAAATATTGAATGTGTAGATACCTTATTTTTGATCCAATCTATATTGGAGAAAGCGGAAATCGGGAATACAAAAGGGTTGACTAATTTTTATGGAAATAAAACTAATATTTCTTCGCCAAAATCTAGAAAACAAGTAATTGAACTATTAGAGAAAGCTGAGACATTCATAGCTTTATCGAAAATGATATCCACATTAAATCAAAACATTAGATCCGTAGCGCAAAAACTTTCCAAGTTATTTAACATAACCCTGGAAAACATGAAGAAATTAGAAGAAAATCAAGAGAAAGATAATCTTTTACTAAGTCATGTTACTAATGGTAAATGCATATTTCAGCTATCAAAAAATACTAGGGTAGAAGAAGACATAGCGTCAAACACAATAACACTCAAAGCTTAAGTCTTTATTTCCATTTAATATTGCACCCCATACTAGGTATTTGCTGCGGATTAACTGGTTTTTCTCGGAGAATATTATCTAAAGCTGAACGAATATCTTTGCCCGTTACTAAAATTTTATTGCCTGGTCTTGATCCGTCTAATTGACCTCGATATACACACAGAAGATCTGTATCGAAAATAAAAAAATCAGGTGTACAAGTGGCTTGATAGGCCTTAGCAATCGATTGGGTTTCATCATAGAGATAGGGGAAGCTAAAGCCAAATTGTTTAGCCAGTTTTGTCATTTTCTCAGGCGCATCTTCTGGGTAGCCTGCTGGGTCATTCGCGCTGATAGCTATAAATGTGATGTCTTTAGCTTGATAATCCTTGGCGAGCTGAACGAGTTCTTGTATGACATGCTTGACGTAGGGACAATGATTGCAAATAAACATAATGACCGTAGCTTTCGACTTTTTGGCATTTAAACTATACGATTCTTTGGTAACTGTATCCATTAGCTTAAAATTAGTTGCTTTGGTGCCCAGAGCAAGCATGCTAGAAGACATTAGCGCCATAAAGATTCTCCATATTTGTATTAGTTACGGTATTATAACCCAAACCTTTATTCTTTAATTTCGATTATGGCCAAGCTTTATTTTTACTACTCCGCTATGAACGCAGGCAAAAGTACTGCTTTATTGCAGGCTAGTTATAATTATCAAGAACGTGGTATGCAAACATTATTGTTTGCACCAGCTATCGATGATCGTCATAAATTGGGTTGTATTAGCTCGCGGATAGGTTTAAACGCAAAGGCAAATTTATTTACCCCAAAAGACAATTTGTTGGAGCAAGTAGAAATCTTTCTAAAGCAAAAAAAAGAATTAAAATGTGTATTAATCGATGAAGCCCAATTTTTGACAAAAAACCAAGTATTACAATTGACAATGGTTGTTGATCGTTTAAATATTCCGGTTCTATGTTATGGGTTGCGTAGTGATTTTCGCGCTGACCCTTTCGAAGGTAGTTTATATTTATTGATATGGGCAGATGAGATCAACGAGATAAAGACCGTCTGTTATTGTGGCCGTAAGGCGATTATGAATATCAGATTCGATTCCGAGAATCACAAAGTCACAGAAGGTAAACAAATAGAAATTGGCGGGAACGAACGTTATATCTCAGTTTGTAGACAACACTTTAATCTTGTTGATTCAACTTCATAATATATTAATAGAAGTTTCACCAAAAACTCAATGCT
Organism: Rickettsiella endosymbiont of Miltochrista miniata; assembly: GCF_964031245.1. Classification (NCBI taxonomy): domain Bacteria; kingdom Pseudomonadati; phylum Pseudomonadota; class Gammaproteobacteria; order Legionellales; family Coxiellaceae; genus Rickettsiella; species Rickettsiella endosymbiont of Miltochrista miniata. The sequence continues at coordinate 1,611,796 of NZ_OZ035017.1, read as the reverse complement.
TCCTAATCTGCCTTAGCAGGGATTTTAATGGTTGGCTTAGGGGTAGCGCTTAGTATTCTTATGTTTAAAGGCTTTGTTTGGTTATTACACAACTCTTTATTTGAATTAGCCAAACAAGCTTTTGAATATATGAGAAAATTATCTTTTGTCGGTTGGTTAGGTCTCGGCATTAAATTACTGATTTTTGGTCTTTCTGTAGTTGGCATATATGCATTATATTTTGCAGGGATTTCCAATTTTAATACCTTTTTTCGGATCCGTTGCTGTTCTTATAGGTTGGGCTTCGTTTATAGGAGAAATTCCTTTTACCATCATGATGGTAAACGAGCTTTGTGATCTAGCAGGTAACTTTTTAGCTAATATCGTAATAAAAGCATTTAATTTTTGTTTTGCTAGAAAAGCGGCTGGGGAAATGATCGGCGACATTTCGCCCCAAGAAAAAATTAGCTTTAAATTAGTTATAGGACTTATTTTCGTTACTATAGATGCGCTTCTAAACGCGCTATTAGTTATAGGTACATCGACCATTTCTTTGGTCGCTACCGGTGCATGCTTTATTAATTCTTCGTCTTTATTTACTCTCCCCAAGAATGAAGCGCAAGAAATGAACGACTATCATGCTAACAATAAGGCAACTCCCCAAGCGATTGGTTTCTATTCGCCTCGCTATACTGGTTTATAAAAATTTCAGCAAAACCATTTCAGCGCTACCGATTTCGTTTGGACAATAGACTTGGCTTGCTATACACTACGCTTCCCAAATAGTCCCTAAAAATAAAAGACGGAAGTTTATAAGTCTACTCTCTATTTGAGGCATTAATGGCCATAACTAGCTTAAAACGAACATGTGACTATCTAAGTTTTTCTAAAATGCAACCCTGGTTGGTTTGTCTTTCGGCCGCGCTCTTCTTCTTTTACGAATTCATCCAAATGGGTATGTTTAACTCGATTAGTCAAGAGTTAATGCATGATTTTTCCATCAATGCGGGCCAACTGGGCTTCTTATCTGCGACCTATTTCTATGCAGATGTCATCTTTTTATTATTCGCTGGAATCCTAGTCGATCGTTTTTCTATACGTATTATTATACTCAGTGCGATGGTTATGGTCGTCTTCTCCACTATTCTGTTTGCTTTCAGCCGATCCTTTGAAATAGCGGCTTTTAGTCATTTCGTAGCCGGTATCGGTAATGCTTTTTGTTTTTTGAGTTGTATTAAATTGGCAACGCGTTGGTTCCCCACACAGCGTTTAGCTTTGGTCATCGGTATTATCATTACCATTGCCATGGCTGGGGGCATAGTGGCGCAGACTCCTTTTGCACTGGTAGTCCATGCGCTAGGATGGCGAAGCGCCGTGATGATAAATGCAGTATTGGGGATGTTCATCACCGGATTGATTTACTGCTTTGTCCATGATTATCCGAAGCATCAGCTATCTCAAAAGAGGGAAGATTTAGTGGCTGCTAAGCCTATTTCAGTGATGAAAAGTATAAGTTTATCTTTGCGAAATAAGCAGAACGGCTTAGCTGGGGTTTATACTTGTCTTTTAAATTTACCGATTATTTTATTGGGTGCACTATGGGGTACCTTGTATTTAACCCAAGTACATCATCTTGAGAAAACTCAAGCTTCATTGGTCGCTACGATGATTTTTTTAGGGACTATTATAGGCTCACCTTTAGTAGGTTGGCTCTCTGACTTTATTAGCAGACGAAGATTATTGATGATTATTGGCGCAATGCTTTCTTTGCTGGTTTTACTGGCTATCATGTTTATACCCGTATTACATTTCTATACCCTGCTCACCTTATTTTTATTATTAGGCTTTTTTACGAGTACACAAATTATTAGTTATCCGTTGATTGCCGAAAGTAACCCTAGGCATTTGACTGGGACATCGACCAGTTTGGCTTCCATTTTAATTATGGGTGGTGGAGCTGTGTTCCAACCTTTATTTGGATGGTTAATTGATTTGCATTGGGATCAAACTTTCTTACAAGGCGTACCTTACTATTCAGCCAGTAATTATCGTTATGGCATGGCTATTATGCCAATAGCTTTTATAGTGAGTTTAATCGCTGCATGTTGCTTACGTGAAACCTATTGCCAACCTTTTATTCGCGAGAATAATCCATGCTGACTTCAGTTGTTCATGAGAATGTTTCTATAACAGATAAAAAATTGCCGTGGATAGTTTGCTTTTCTGCAGCACTGTTTTTTTTCTATGAATTTATTCAAATGAATATGTTCAATGCTATCAGTTCAGATCTGATGCATGCCTTTTCTCTTAATGCAACTGGGTTGGGTAAACTATCTGCTTATTACTTTTATGCCAATTTACTATTTTTACCAATTGCGGGGGCTTTGTTAGACCGGTTTTCGACACGTAAAATTATTCTTTCCTCCTTGTTTCTTTGCATTGTGGGCATTGCTGCTTTCGCCATGACAAGTTCATTTCTATGGGCATCTGTATTTCGTTTTATGAGTGGTATTGGCAGCGCTTTTTGTTTCCTAAGTAGTATTCGACTTGCATCGCGTTGGTTTCCCGCAAAAAATATGGCATTAGTCAGTGGCTTAATCGTCACGATGGCCATGATGGGCGGTATGGTAGCGCAAACGCCGCTGACTTTGTTGGTGGAACTAGTAAATTGGCGCCATGCTTTATTCTTTGATGCAAGTTTAGGCGTCATTATTTTCTTAATAATTTTTAGTTTTGTTCAAGATTACCCAGCTAATTTGCATCAGGAGCAAAAAAATTCGCATCAAGAACTCTCTAAACTAGGGCTTTTAAAAAGTTGGCGACTCGCTTATTTAAATCCCCAAAATAGTTTATGTGGGCTTTATGTCTCTTTGCTCAATTTACCCGTTGCCCTTTTAGGCGCCATTTGGGGAAGCTTATTTTTGCAGCAGGCGGATCATTTTTCTGCAACAGAAGCTTCATTTGCACCCAGTCTGCTTTTTATAGGGACGATCATTGGTGGCCCAATTGTGGGATGGGCTTCTGATAAAATTCAAAAGCGCGTACCACTCATGATGTTAGGCGTCATTATTTCCCAGTTATTAGTCATTACAATTATCTGTATACCAGGGTTTTCTATAGTAACCATCGCTTTATTGTTTTTTGCTTTAGGGTTTTTTACCAGTAGTCAGGTTTTGAGCTACCCCTTAGTTGCAGCCAGTAATCCAAAGAGCCTGACTGCAACTTCAGTAAGTGTCGTATCTTTTATGGCGATAGGGGGTTATGCGGTATTTCAACCTTTATTTGGCTGGCTGATGGATGCTAATTTTCAAGGGACGGTATTAAATCAAATTAGAATCTACTCTCCGAGTGATTATCATCGTGCCTTACTTATTATACCGGTAGGATTTTGTGTTGCTTTTATCGCTACATTTCTAATGCGGGAGCCACGTTCTTAGTGTTGAGCGGTGCTAAATTCATGCCATCGATATCTTAATTGGCTATTTTAAAAAAGATTCGCTAGTATATACTTCTTTTTAGCTTTAAAGCTCAGTTTTTAATCATATTTCTCTTTTTAAATTTGAGAATAAAAAATGGATAATTACACGACATTTACTTCGGAATCAGTATCAGAAGGACACCCAGATAAGATTGCCGATCAAATTTCAGACGCAGTTTTAGATGCAATTTTACTTCAGGATAAAAATGCTCGAGTTGCCTGTGAAACGCTAGTTAAGACTGGCATGGTGTTGGTAGCAGGTGAGGTAACAACCACAGCTTGGGTTGATGTAGAGCAAATTGTCAGAGAAACCGTAAAAGAGATTGGCTACAATGGCTCTTCGATGGGATTCGACTGGGAATCCTGTGCTGTTATGACCGCTATCGGTAAACAATCACCTGATATTGCTCAGGGAGTAGATAAGCTCAATAAACTTGAACAAGGTGCAGGCGATCAGGGTTTAATGTTTGGCTATGCTAGTAATGAAACCGAAGTGCTGATGCCCGCAGCAATTACTTATGCACATCGTTTGATGGAGCGCCAGGCGAAGCTACGTAAAAATAACAGTCTGAATTGGTTACGCCCTGACGCCAAAAGTCAAGTAAGCTTACGTTATCAAAATGATAAACCTGTCGCTGTGGAAGCGGTAGTGCTTTCTACTCAACATGCCCCTGATATTGCTTATGACGATCTTAAAGAAGCCGTCATGGAAGAAATTATCAAGCCTACTTTTCCAGCAGCATGGTTAACAAAAACCACAAAATATTATGTAAATCCCACCGGTCGTTTTGTCATTGGCGGACCTTTAGGTGATACCGGATTAACAGGACGTAAAATTATCGTGGATACTTATGGCGGTATGGCACGTCATGGCGGAGGTTGTTTTTCCGGCAAGGATCCCAGCAAAGTTGATCGTTCAGCTGCGTATGCTGCGCGTTATGTTGCAAAAAATATTGTTGCTGCAGGTTTAGCTGAGCGCTGCGAAATACAAGTCTCTTATGCTATCGGTATTGCAGAGCCCACGTCTATAAATATCAATACATTTGGCACAGCTAAATTACCTGACCAGCGTATCATTGAGTTAATACAACAGCATTTTGATTTAAGACCGCGAGGTTTAATTGAAATGCTTGATTTATTAAGACCTATTTATAAACCCACTGCAGCCTATGGCCATTTTGGCCGTGAAAACGAAGATTTTCCCTGGGAGAAAACCGATAAAAAGGAATTATTACGTGCAGACTTATTGAACCATGAAATCAAACAAGTAACGGAATTCTAAATATACTCTTCGCACTTGAATTTTTGACTGTGTTGCCGCTCAATTCGCAATCCTTATGTATCTTCAATACATTCCGGTTGCTTCATTCTCGCGGCGCCTTGCCTAAAATCCAATTGCTGTGAGTGTAAGAACAGTATTAAAAAGTTGCTATTTATATAAGTTATTGAGAAAGGTATTTATGATCATAGAAAAGTTAAAGGCTAATGTTGCTGACTATAAAGTTGCTGATTTGAGTTTAGCAGAATGGGGACGACGAGAAATCACCATTGCTGAGACAGAAATGCCTGGTTTAATGGCTTTACGCAAAAAATACGGTCACGAAAAACCTTTAAAGGGTGCGCGCATTGCCGGTTGTTTACATATGACCATACAAACAGCCGTGTTAATTGAAACTCTGCTTGATTTGGGCGCAGAAGTGCGTTGGTCGTCTTGTAATATTTTTTCCACTCAAGACCACGCGGCAGCGGCTATGGCGGCTCGAAATATTCCAGTTTTTGCTTGGAAAGGAGAAACCGAAGAAGAATTTTGGTGGTGTATTGAGCAAACTTTAACAGGGCCCGATGGTTGGACACCAAATTTATTATTAGATGACGGTGGCGACCTTACTTTATTACTGCATGAAAAACATCCTAAACTTTTGCAAGCTATTAAAGGCGTATCCGAAGAAACTACGACCGGTGTGCATAGGCTTTATCAAATGCAGAAAGAAAAAACATTATTAGTTCCAGCGATAAATGTAAATGATTCGGTAACGAAATCTAAATTTGATAATCTCTATGGCTGCAGAGAATCTTTAATTGATGCATTGAAGCGCGCGACCGACGTTATGATCGCAGGGAAAATTGCTGTGGTGTGTGGTTATGGTGATGTAGGAAAAGGATGTGCTCAGAGTCTGCGCTCCTATGGCGCGACTGTTTGGATTACCGAAATCGATCCTATTTGTGCTTTACAAGCTGCCATGGAAGGTTATCGTGTCGTAACCATGGATGATGTAGCAAATCTAGGGGACATATTTGTAACTGCCACCGGAAACAAAGATGTTATTACCTTATCTCATATGCAACAGATGAAAGATCTGGCTATTGTTTGTAATATAGGTCATTTTGATTCTGAGATAGATGTGGCCGGATTACGTCAATTCAATTGGTTAAATATTAAGCCACAAGTTGATCAGATAAATTTTCCCAATAAAAAACGTTTACTACTATTAGCTGAGGGTCGTTTAGTTAATCTAGGTTGTGCGACAGGACATCCAAGTTTTGTGATGTCTAATTCATTTACCAATCAAGTTTTAGCGCAGATTGAATTATGGCGATATAATGATCGTTATGAAAAAGGTAAAGTTTATATGCTGCCTAAAGCGTTGGATGAGCAAGTGGCTCGTTTACATTTAGAGAAAGTGGGCGCTAAATTAACAGAACTGACTTCCGAACAAGCCGATTACATTGGCGTAAAACCTCAAGGCCCCTTTAAATCTGATTATTACCGTTATTGATGCGAATTATTTTTCAATGATTTTAATTCCATCTTTGCTACCCATAAGTAATACATTTGCAGGACGCTGAGCGAATAACCCATTACAAACGACCCCAGGAATATTATTAAGTAATCGCTCGAGCTTAATGGGGTCAGTAAAATCCCAATGCTGAGTATCTAATATAATATTACCGTTGTCGGTAATAAATTTTTCTCTATAGATAGGGAAGCCTCCCAATTTTACCAATTCTCTAGCAACATAACTGCGCCCCATTGGAATGACTTCCACTGGCAGGCTTTTTTGTCCTAATACACCCACATATTTGCTTTCATCAACGATACAAATAAAATTTTTGCTTGCAGCAGCAATAATTTTCTCACGTGTTAGCGCTCCCCCGCCCCCTTTTATAAGTTGCAGTTGGGGATTGACTTCATCGGCTCCGTCTATATAGAGTGCTAACTCTCCTGCGCTGTTAAGATCTAATACGGGGATATTAAATTGCTTTAAACGTTTTTCAGTTTCGACAGAAGCTGCCACTACCCCCTCAATTTTATGTTTAATATCAGCTAATGCGGTAATAAGATAATTGATAGTGCTACCGCTTCCTATACCCAGAACAGATCCAGCTTTTATATAATCTAATGCGGCCTGAGCTACTTTACTTTTTAGTAGTTCCTGATTTTGCGTTATCACTATGAGTTCCTCTGGTCTAAGTTCGTAGAGCTACTTTGACATAAGGTAAAACAGCATGCAATTTCTACTTCGAAAGCAACTGACATCCTTTAGACTTTATTATTTTCTGAACCTACTATATAGCCTATTAACGCCGCCTCTTCTTGTGAGAATCCATTTATAAGAGTAGGGACAGTAAAAATTTGATGGGCGGTGCGCATAAAATATAAGCCCTGCCCAAGAATATTGACCAAGATGGTATTATCTCGATATTGGGCAATTATTTGGTAACGTATTTGTTCGGATATATTCCACATAGCGTATCTCCATAAAAAAATAGTTACATAAGAACCATTTTTGTTGTTTAAAATCCTTATCGTATTCTATGAAGAAAATATTTGTCATCGGACTTTTTGATTCGACTGATTATCTAAAAAATGACAAAATACTATCTTTTTAAGACTATACTATGTGTCTACCTTCTAATTCAATGTGCAAAAAACTTTAAAATTGATTAGAAAAGCGAGTTTTTTACCTATCAGGTAAACTGAGTTAAATTTTAACCCCCAAAACTGGACATTCTTTTACTAAGTGCTGGTTTTTCCTGCTTAACGTTTTTTGATAAGCTGTGTTATGCTTGGCCAATTTCGTAAGACCTACTACAAAATCTACGCAGTTTGTTTAGTTACCGTCTAGATGGCCCTTAAGAAAAAGGAATTTGCATGCTATACCTTAAAGGCCGCTTAACTGGAAAAAGACAAAATGATAGTTTTGGAAGAGGTTACGTTGCTTTAGTATACTCACAGCAATCGGATTTTTGGCAAGGCGCCGCGAGAATGAAGCAACCGGAGTGTATTCAAGATACATGAGGATTGCGAGTTGAGCGGCAACGCAGACAAAAATTCAAGTGCGAAGAGTATATTTTATTAAAAGAGGGGCTGTATGTTTAGATTGGTATTACGTAGCCTATTGTTTTTAGCTTTATCTATTATTTTAACCTCTTGTGGAAAAATGAACAATAATTCTAAAACTTCCCAGCCGATGAGTTTTAAAGCCGGGAAAGATTATGAAGTTATTTCTACTTCGGAGATTATTCCTAAAGCAACCCCAAAAGCACAAGTGCGTGTGGTTGAGTTTTTTAGTTATGCTTGCCCTGCTTGCTATCATTTTGAGCCAACATTGGACAAATGGCTTGCAACACAGCCAAATTATGTAAAATTTGAGCGGGTACCGATAGTATTTCAGCCAAGTTGGCGCAGCTTGGCTCGAGCCTATTATATTGCGCAGATGTTGGGAGTCGAAAAGGAATTGACGCCTGCTATATTTAAAGCTATCCATGTTGAAGGACAAGACTTATCAAATCCTAAGCTTCAAGAAGAGTTCTTTATAAAGCACGGCGTTAAACAGCATGAGTTTGAAAGTATTGCTAGTTTTTCGCCAGGTATTGATGCGCAGCTATTGAGAAGTGATACGTTGATGCAAGAAGATAAAATTCTTGCCGCACCTACATTAGTTATTGATAATCGATATAAAGTTGATCCTAGCATGATAGGTGGAGATCCCGCGCGCTTTCTACAAGTTACTGATTATCTGATAGAAAAAGTGAGAAAAGGGGACGAATAACTTGAGTGATTTCGTCAGCATCCGAGGCTTATATTTTAATCGTAACGGACGTACGGTTTTTTCCGATATTGAGCTAAATATCCCGCGGGGTAAAATAACCGCCATCATGGGTCCTAGTGGGTGTGGGAAGACTACGTTATTGCGTTTAATAGGCGGTCAATTAAAACCGGAACGTGGCAATATCCATGTAGATGGTAAGTTAATAAATAAACTATCTCGGGCTCAACTTTATGAATTACGTCGTAAGATGGGTATTTTATTTCAGAGTGGAGCGTTATTTACTAATCTAAATGTTTTCGAAAATGTTGCTTTTCCCTTAAGAGAACACACCGAGCTACCTGCTTTTATGATTCGTGATATTGTATTGATGAAATTACAATCCGTCGGCTTACGGGGCGCTAAAAATCTTATGCCCAATCAACTTTCAGGTGGCATGGCACGGCGTGTTGCTTTAGCGCGTGCAATTGCTTTAGACCCGGAACTCATTATGTATGATGAACCTTTTACGGGTTTGGATCCCATCGCTCTTGGCGTGATCGTTAAACTTATTTCGGATCTAAATAAAGCCTTAGGTATCACTACAATTCTGGTTTCTCATGATGTAGAAGAAGCGTTGAGTATAGCGGACTATATTTATGTGATTGCTAGTGGGAAAATTATTGGTCATGGTACTCCCGAAAAAGTACATATTGATAAAGATCCAGAGGTTCAACAATTTTTACAAGGTTTACCTGATGGTGTGGTCCCGTTTCATTATCCGGCCATCGATTATAACCAAGATTTGATGCATTAATGCTATGTTGATATTAGAGAAATTACGATTATTGGGCCATTTTGGTTTACAGCTATTAATGAGCTTTGGCCGTTCGGGGATTTTTTTAGCGCATTTATTAATACGCAAACCACGCTTTAAAAAAAGTTTTCCTTTATTGATCGAACAACTATATTTTATTGGCGTACTATCTTTAGTTATTATTGTCTTGTCAGGGTTATTCATTGGTTTGGTAGTGGGATTACAAGGTTATAATACTTTAAATAAATTTGGTGCGAGTCAACAATTAGGTCAATTAGTTGCTTTAAGTGTAGTGCGAGAATTAGGACCAGTGGTTACGGCATTATTGTTTGCAGGACGAGCTGGTTCGGCATTGACCGCAGAGATTGGTTTAATGAAATCAACGGAACAACTTGCTAGCATGGAAATGATGGGAGTCGATCCATTATGGCGTGTAATTTCACCGCGTTTTTGGGGCGGTTTCATCAGTATGCCGATATTAATGATCATTTTTAGTGCGGTTGCAGTTTGGGGGGGATATTTAGTTGGTGTCGTTTGGTTAGGCGTTGATAGTGGAACGTTCTGGAGCGCAATGCAATCGGCTGTTAATTTTCATGATGATATTGTGAATGGAATTATAAAAAGTATTGTTTTTGGCGGTGTTGTTACATGGATAGCTGTGTATCAGGGATATGATACGGTTCCTACTGCTCAAGGAATTGGACGAGCGACAACGCGTACCGTTGTGTATTCTTCCCTGGCTGTACTAGGCCTGGATTTTGTATTAACCGCAATGATGATGGGAGGTTGGTAAGTGCGTGAGAGAATAATAGAAATTTGGGTTGGCTTTTTTATGTTATTTGGGATACTTGCCTTATTAGTGTTGGCTTTTAAGGTAAGCGGATTAAGTAGCTCCATAGGCGAAAATGGATATAACATAACGGCTGCTTTTGATAATGTGGGTGGATTAAAAGTGCGCTCACCAGTGTCTTTAGCAGGTGTTCATATTGGGGAAGTAATCGCAATAAAGCTTGATAACGTTCAATTTAAAGCTATCGTGACGATGAAAATTGATCCCAAATACAAACAATTGCCAGTAGATACTTCAGCAAGTATTCTAACTCAAGGCTTATTAGGGGCAAATTATATTAGTTTAACACCGGGTTTTGCTCAGACGTTTTTAAATAATAATGCTATCGTACAAGATACGCATCCGGCATTAATTTTAGAAGATCTTATCGGCCAATTAATATTTAGCTTAAAGAATTCAGGGGGAAAGAAGTGAAAAAAGTTATAGTCGCATTGTTTGGGTTATTAATATGTACAATGGCATGGGCGATTTCTTCGCCTGTAGATATACTACAAAATACTTCCAATCAATTAATTTCAGCGCTGCAACGAAATCAAGCCACACTTAAAACAAAACCTCAGATTGTTTATGGAATAGTCAATCAAATTTTGTTGCCACATGTCGATGTTGTGAGTATGTCGAGTAAAGCTTTAGGCCGTGAGGCTTGGTTAAGGGCCACACCGACGCAAAGACAAGCTTTTTCTCAGCAATTTGTTACCTTGCTTATCCGCACTTATTCGAGTGCATTGGCACAATATACCAATGAAAGAGTAAATTTTTTACCGCTGCGAGGCGATTATAATAGTCAATCGCGCGTACAGGTTAATAGTGTCATTGTGCGAGAATCCGGTCCCTCCATTAACCTTAGTTATCGCATGATGCGAGTAGGCGGGCAATGGATGCTTTATGATTTTAGCGTGGATGGTGTGAGTATCATAGAAAGCTTTCGTTCGCAATTTGTTGAAGAGTTGCAACACAACGGTATCGATGGCCTTATTAGTAAACTGGCTGAACATAATAACCAAAGTTATTAACCCAGATGAATAAGCCATCCTTGCAGTTTAAGAAAGACCATTATGTGTTATCGGGCTCTTTAAATACCTATACCGTCCCGGGGCTATGGGAGCTCAGTCAGGATATCTTAAAAAAGGATAAAGCTTTGATACTCACTTTTAATTTAGAGTATGTCACTCAAAGTGATAGTAGCGGTGTGGCATTATTGATTGCTTGGATGCGACTGTTAAAACAACGTGATCAAAAAATTCGTTTTGTAGCTTTACCTATACAAATGCTGGCCATTATTCGAGTATCAGATTTAGAAAAAATATTGCCTATAAATCGCTCCTAATGATGGGCAGCCTAAAGCAAAGAAAGCTTAGATTTTAGCACCCAAGATAAGTTTCTTACTTATCTTGGAAATTTCTACTGCAAATGCAAAAAATTATATATTTAAAGAATTGCTGGTAGCAATAACTGTAATTGGCATAAAAATAGAGAGATAAATGGTGGATAAACTAATTATTAGAGGCGGCATCCCGTTACAGGGCGAAGTTCGAATTTCTGGTGCAAAGAATGCAACCTTGCCTATTTTAGCGGCCTGCCTTTTATCTGAGGAGCCTATTACCTTATTTAATGTTCCTCACTTACAAGACGTTACCACCATGGTTGAGCTTTTAAGTGGCATGGGTGCACAATTTACCATAGGCGAGCGCATGAGTTTAGAAGTGCGTTCACGTGAGCTGATTGATTCTTATGCGCCTTATTCATTAGTACGAAAAATGCGGGCTTCTATTTTAGTTCTTGGCGCATTACTTGCTCGTTGTGGTGAAGCGATAGTCTCGCTTCCTGGTGGGTGCGCGATTGGTACACGTCCAGTCAATTTACACATCCAAGGACTTGAGGCCATGGGCGCAAAAATTGAAATAGAAAATGGCTATATCAAAGCTAAAACTAAAGGTCGTTTGCAGGGTGCATTTATTGAATTAGATACTATCACTGTCACCGGGACTGAAAATTTAATGATGGCCGCGACATTAGCTAAGGGCAAAACCATTATAAAAAATGCCGCGCGTGAGCCTGAAGTGGTTGATTTAGCTAATTTTTTAAACAGCATTGGCGCGAACATTAGTGACGCGGGAACAGATACCATTACCATCGAAGGCGTTGACCAATTAACAGGCGGATATTATCGAATTTTACCGGATCGAATTGAAGCGGCGACTTATTTAATTGCAGTCGCATGTACGCGAGGTTTTATTCGCCTAAAAGATATTCAGGCAAACACTTTGGATGCGGTTATTTATACATTGCGTCAAGCAGGTGCAGAAATTGCTATCGGTGATCACTGGATCGAACTAGATATGCGGAATAAACGCGCAAAAGCAGTTACTGTCAGCACGGCGCCCTATCCTGCTTTTCCCACCGATGCACAAGCACAAATTATGGCGCTTAATATTACCGCTGAAGGAACCGGAATTATTACCGAAACGGTGTTTGAAAACCGTTTTATGCATGTCCAAGAAATGCGTCGGATGGGTGCCGACATTACCTTGAAAGGTAATGTTGCTATCTGCAAAGGCGTTGATAAGTTAACAGGCGCAGAAGTGATGGCCACCGATTTACGCGCTTCGGCGAGCTTGGTATTAGCAGGGTTAACTGCTGAAGGTGAAACGACCGTGAATAGAATTTATCACATCGATCGCGGTTATGAATGCATAGAAGAAAAACTATCGCAATTGGGAGGAAAAATTCGCCGTGTGTCGGTATCAGATGCGGCTTAGATAATTAAAAAAAAGCCGTCATGGCGAGGCCGAAACGTCAGTGAGGCCGTGGCCATCCATGGATTGCCACGCACCTACGGTGCTCGCAATGACGAAAAATGCTTTACTACTAATTAAATTTTATACCATTGATTATTAAACTAAAATAGCTTCGCAAACATTAGTCATCGTTCGTGCTTGTATCCCGCTTAGCATGTCCCAAATGGATTTGGCTATTTTTTTAGCGGCTTTTTCTGCAGCTATTTTTTCTTCCATGGGTAAATTTTTTATTAGTGTTTTAGTGGCCTCGGCATGTTCTACATCTGCTTCTAGATGGACTAAGAAAAATTTTAAAGTAGTTTCATCGACAATATCATAAAATTGTTTTAATCCGGTGATTTTACTGGCGGCGGTTTGCGGAATCTGACGTTCGTAAGCATATAAGGCACCCAAACCTTCTGCATAAGATGAACGTGATAAAGCCAAAAATTCATCAATAAATTGTTTAGTTTCTGGAAAAAGCTCACAGCTCATGACAGTTGCATCTGATAAACCGAGACCTTTAGTGAATTGTAACCATAAAACCGGATGACTATCCAGACCGTTCATTCCTTCTTCGTCATTTAAGTTGTCTAATAATACTTTCCGTGCCTCAGAGTCCTGACAATTACTATGTGTAGCACTGACATAGCGTGGGAAAGCATCCACATGGTGATAATACTGGCAAGCATAATCTCGAAGATTATCGATTGACAACTTCCCAGCAGACCAGGCTTGATAAAGCGGATGTTTCAATAAATGGTTTTCATTAAGCTGTCTATCAAGTTGCTGCATATAATTACTCTGCAAAATATCATTGAGCGTATTATCCACGGTTTGCATAGTCATAGTGCCTTTCTCCTTATTTGGTTTAGAGTGAAACATTATACCGAATTTAGTCTCAGATCTAAAACCAAGAATATGCCTTCAATATTACCAACTTTTAAACACTTATTGTTTTAAAGCTTAATTTAATAGAATGTATTCTTCAAAAACGCAAATTTTATTTAAAAGTGTCTTCAATTGCACGATGCTGGCCAAAAATCACTGTTTATTTGCGTTTCGTTACTCACATACTACGTGTATGCTCCGTTACGATACTCAATAAACAGTGATTTTTGTCTCAGCCTAGCACAATTGAAAACACTTTCTAAACCTAATAATTCTTATTTATTTTTGAATATAAAATTTACAACATTACCTTAATTTGACACTATTCTGTTTAACTTCTACGATAAAGTGCATTATTTTAATCTTTAATAGCTATTAAAGGGAGATATTATGAAGAAATCAGAAACAACTGTTTACTTAATTGCCGGGGTGTTGGCTACCTCTATTTTATTAACGGGTTGTGGCGGTGGTAGTGGCGGCGGCATGAGTGGTCTCGGCGCTACCGGAGCTGCAGGAGCTGGAGGGGCTGGGGGTGGCGCAGGAACGCCCGGAGGTTTAAATCTACTCGACCTTTTGGGTAGTGGTGGAGGGCTTACTTTCGGTGCAAATGCGTTTGGGGCAGAAGGCATAGTTGGTCGAGCCTTGAATTCTCAAGAATTAGCCGCGTTAGATGCTGCCGGAATATTGGGAACCCAAGGTGTTCAAGTCTTGGAAAGAGGTGGTCAGATCATAGGACTTGAGTCTCCAACAGGATCGGTATTTGGTGTGCCTGGTGTTGGTGGAGTATTACCTTCAATAGGAGGTATACAACTACCCGCTTTACCTGCCGGTATCCCTCTGAATATCCTTGGGCTTTAATAAAAATAGAATATATTATTTACTTACGTCACGAGTTTTATGCGATAAATAATAATTTTAAATTTTTCGACATTAAACTCGTGTTTTTTTATTTATAACATTAAGCTAAAAAGGCGTGTAGCTAAAAGTGAAAAAGAAACGCAAGCTTTTACCATTATGGCCACTTTCTACTTGCGCCTGAACCGGATTGGTCATCGGCCTTGCGACACTCAACTGTAGACGAAAATCTTTATTTAAAAGTAATCTGAGGCCAGCCGATAAAGAAGCATCGCTATAAGCGCTGTTTAAAAAGAAAGTCGGCGCGACATTTTTATTCCAGACTTTACCAATGTCATAACGCGTAAAGTATTGTATCGCACTAATCGATTTGGGAAAGCTATTATAGCGTAATTCTATGCCGCCCATGAGTCCTTGGTCGCCAATAATTTCACCGGGATCATAGGCCGTCCCATAGGGCTGACCACCACCATAAGGTATCTTTTCCACTGAGGCTAAAGGATTAAAAGCATACTGCCCCATAGAATCTAACAGCACCGAAAAGGATTTGGTTATGTTTTGCACATGCGTGACATAATAATAAAATTTGGTATAGCCAACATAAGGATTAGGAATGCCAGGGGGTGGGGGCGGTGCGGTATTAGCGCCGAATACATGTATCCCTTGGCTTAGTTCAGCTTCTATTTTGTCAAAATATTTGGTTCTGGTACGCTCATAGATTGCTTTAGCGCGCAATGAAGGAAGTCGTACGATAGCATCAGGACTGTTAACCACACCAGTATAAGAAGAGGTTTTGCTTCGATAATATCCGAATGCTAAACGACCATCTAATTTATCATTGGTCTGTAAAATAAATGGATGGTAAAAATAAGCGCCTAAATCTCCCGCTTTACCTGAAACACTAGAAGGTGGAAGATTGATACTAGGTTTGATTTGCGTGTAATCCGCGTAAATATCCAGGTGGTTTCCATTAACTCCAATCGGGAAGTTATGTAGTAAGTAATAATATTGTAAAACCTTGGGATCAAACGGGGCAGTCGCTGCAGTGACTATGGTCGAATCTCCCCCTTGCAATAGCGAGTACATATTCGCCGTCAGAAACAAATTTTGACCACCCAAATAGCGGTTTTGATTGTTATTGAGTAGAGCATTGGGGACAAAACGACGTTGCTTAACAACAAAAGTAAGTGTTTGTGCGCCCGAATTAACCAAGCCCGGATTCCTTTTTAAACTAGCTGTAACACCAGGTAATCGATTTAATAATAAAATATAATGTTGTAAGACTTTTAATCGTAATGGACGCGATCTTTTTAATTGTTGAGCATAAGCATCGATGTAGTTTTCTAAACCGTGTGTTTTGCCGAGAACGTTAACCTTAACGACATAAGCTTCTAATATTTCAATGCGGACATAGCCCGAAGATAGATTTTGTACCGGCAAATAGGCCTTAGTAAGAACATAACCATCCTTTAAATATTTAAAAGCGATTTGTTCATTTGCTTTTTCTAATTCTTTATAAGTAATCCGTTTATTCAAGTAAGGCTGAAAAAAAGCTAATAAACTTTCTTGAGAATAAACAGTTGATCCAGTAATGCATACAGAACGCAACACAAAAGGTCTACGCATGCTTGGTGGTACTGAAATGACTGGACGAATGGGTGCTGCTGCTAAGGGGGATATTATTGGTCCACGGGCACTGATTGCTTGCTGAATATTGACCGTATTTCTTAATTGTCGTTCTACTTGTCCTGGGGATAAGGAACTAATTACATCTGTTAGTGCGCAAGTTGGAAAAATAAACAGTAGAAAATAAGCACAATAGCTAAGAAGTTTTGCATACTGTGTTTTTACTGGTTTGAATCGTTTGAGGTCCGTCATCGATTTGCTTATCCATAAGAAAAATCTAAGAAAAGTTTAGTAGACCTTACTGATTAATCAAGCTATGAAATTTTATTTTTTAATCGGAAATTGTTTTTAAAATTTTCTGAGCTTGATTGACAAGGGATGTTATTTCAGCAAACGAACCTTTGGCAATTAATTTACGCGGTGCAATCCAGCTTCCACCTACACACGACACATAAGGCAAGCTAAAATAGCTAAGCAAATTATCCGCATTAATGCCGCCCGTCGGACAAAAATGTAACGGCAAAACCTCTGACAATGCTCGTAGTGTTTTAATGCCACCCATACTCTCGGCTGGGTAAAATTTAAGAGTTTTTAATTTGAGTTGATGAGCGAGCAATGCTTCGCTAGGCGTAGCAATACCTGGTAAATAAGGAATATTGTGTTTTTCAGCTTCAAGCACTAAAGTCTTATTTAAGCCGGGACTAACAGCAAATTTAGCTCCTGCGGATTTTATCTGAGAAAATTGTTTAGTATCAACAACGGTACCCGCGCCGACTAGTGCTTCTGGAAATACGGTATTTATTTTCTCGATGGCGGCTAAAGCACAAGCAGTGCGTAAGGTAATTTCTAAAACCTTAAAGCCAGATTTTAGCAGTATTTCAGCTAAAGGAATTGCATGTTCTAGTTTATCGATTACAATAATCGGTATAACGCGAGCTTGGCCTAAGATATCAATTAACGTAAGCATCGATGTCCTATAAAGTTATAATACATGATACGCTCGTCTTTTTTGCTAGGCAAATGTTAGCGAAACTTGCTTATGTCTAAAATTAAGCAAATTGGTGTGATTGGTGAAGCGATGTTGGAATTATCACATCAAACTCCTACGTCACTCTCCCTTTCCTTTGCAGGCGATACCTTAAATTTCGCGATTTATTTGCGTCGATTGTTGCAAAATCAAGCTTTTGATATTCATTATGTCACCGCCCTAGGCCAAGATGCTTATAGCGATCAGATGTTATTGAATTGGCAAACTGAAGGTATTAAAACTGATTTAGTTCATCGCTTAGAGAATAAATTGCCCGGTCTTTATTTAATTCGGACTGATGATAAAGGAGAAAGAACCTTCTATTTCTATCGATCCGATTCTGCCGCGCGAGAATTATTTAAAGGAGATAATCGAATTGATTTATCTCAGCAATTAACAGAGATGGATTATCTCTATTTCTCAGGCATTAGTTTAGCGATACTCGATGTAGCGAGTCGAGAATATTTTGCAGATATTTTGAAAAAAGCTAAGCAAGCAGGCGCACAAATTATTTTTGACACTAACTATCGAGCTTCATTATGGCCTAATGCTGATTCTGCAAGAGAGGTTATACAAGCATTTTTAAAATATGTGGATATTGCTTTACCTACTTTTATAGACGATCAATTAGTCTTTGGCGATGCTACGCCAGAAGCTACTGCACAACGATTATTAGAAAATGGAGTCACCGAAATAGTGGTTAAATGTGGTGCCGAGCCAGCTTTAGTCGCCACGCTTAATCATCAACAGCGAGTTCCTAGCTGTTTGGTTGATAAAGTTATTGATACCACTGCGGCTGGAGATTCATTTAATAGTGCCTATTTAGCAGCGCGCTTATTAGGTTTTGATCCTGTAAAGGCATGCCTGTGTGGTCATGAGCTGGCTGCAAAGGTTATTACACAATCAGGTGCTATTATTCCCCGAACAATAATGCCAAATTTATTTTGAGGGCAATATGTCGAAAATTATTTGTCAGTCATCTGAGTTTGGTGAATTAGCTGATGGCCAACTCATCACGAAATATACATTAAGCAATCCAAATGGGATGTCTATTGGCATCATTAATTATGGTGCCACATTAACCTCAGTACAAGTTCCCGATTTAGACGGTACATTGCGAGAACTTACGCTAGGATTTGATCATCTTGATGAATATTTAGCACATGATTTTTATTTTGGCGCCACGATAGGACGTGTCGCCAATCGTATTGCTAACGCACATTTTAATTATCAAAAAAAAGATTATTTTTTAAGTAAAAATAAAAATTTTGCTCATCATTTACACGGCGGAGAAAAAGGCTTGGATAAAGCGGTTTGGCAAGCTGAAGTTTCAATTCAGCAAGATCAGGCAAGCGTAAGTTTTTTTTATACTAGCCCTGATGGTGATCAAGGTTATCCTGGAAATCTCGCAATAAAAACCGTTTATACTTTAACTTTAGCCAATGAATTAAAGATTAGCTTTCAGGCTAAAACTGATAAAGCTACACCGGTGGATTTAACTAACCATGCCTACTGGAATTTAGCAGGAGTAGGAAATGGGACCGTCTTGGATCATATATTGCAAATTTTTTCCGATCGCTATGTTGTCACTGATAAAGACCTACTGCCTACCGGTAAAATAGCGGAAATTAAAGGGACCCCATTCGATTTCCGGGAAGCTCATCCTATTGGCGAGCGAATAAACGAAATCGATACAGGTGGTTATGATCTTTGTTATATATTACCCCCGATAATAAATCATCAGCCGCAACTCGCTGCAAAAATTAAAGAACCTATCAGTGGACGCGCATTAGAAGTGTGTACTACACAACCAGGTTTACAATTTTACATAGGCAATAGTTTGAGGGATTATCCGATTAGTTCCGGTTTACACACAAAACGGCATGGTGCTTTTTGTATGGAAACACAAAATCTTCCAGGTGCGGTTAAATTTCCACAGTTTCCATCGCCTTTTTTATTACCGGGTGATAAATATCAACACGAAACTATCTATCGATTAACTTGGTAAAAATTATGCAGCCTGAAGTAATATGCAAACAGATTATGGTATTAGGCGAAGGGCCACTTTGGCATCCTATGGAAAAATGTTTGTACTGGGTGGATATCGTAGCGGCAACCTTGTATCGTTTAAATAATGATGGAAAAATCGATAAATTTACCATGCCGAATGAGATTTGCTCAATCGCTAGCAGCGCTAAAGGAGGTTTAATAGCCGCACTAAGTGATCGCTTTGTTACTATCGATACAATAACCGGTACAACACAAAACATTGCTTTCCCGCTACAAGGAGAAAAAAAATGTCATGTTTAATGATGGTAAATGTGATAGGCAGGGCCGATTTTGGGCAGGAACAAAAGATAGAGCAGAACAAAATCCTATTGGCGCTTTATATTGTTTGAATAAGGAAAATGTGTCAAAGATGCTCAATGGTTTTACCGTGAGCAATGGTATTGCTTGGAGTTTAGACAATAGTTTAATGTATATCTGCGATTCTCCTGCTCGGCAAATTTATCAATATGAATTTGACTCCCAACACGGAACTTTGGGTCAAATGCGCGTCTTTGCACAAATTTCTAAAGAAGAAGGTTTTCCTGACGGGCTTACCGTCGATAGCCAAGGTTATATTTGGAGCTGTCATTGGGATGGTTGGCAAATTACGCGCTATACTCCTAGCGGCGAGATCGATAGCGTCATTCCTATGCCCATACCCAGACCAACAAGCTGTTGTTTTGGTGGTCCCGATTTAACAACTTTATATATTACATCTGCTTCGATAGGTTTAAGCGCAGCTCAGCTAGTTGACGCTCCTCAATCAGGAATGCTTTTTGCCATGGAAACAAATATTAAAGGATTGTCTGAGCCCGCTTATTTAGCCTAATTAGATAAATACACTGAAAAAAACTGCCATAAAAGCACTGACAATTTCTCTGGTTAATGGTTGGTTTTTTAGCTTTGACTTGCTTTTAGTGGTGATAGAGGTAAAGTAATGATTAATAAATGCCATAAAAGAGATTATTTTTTATGATAAAAGTATCAAACCCAAATTGGTTGGTTTATACCATTTCGGGATTTGCAGCTTTAGCAGGATTGTTGTTTGGTTATGATACAGGGATTATTTCTGGCGCTATTTTATACATTGAAAAAGACTTTGCTTTAACTAATTTTCAAATTGAAATGGTTGTCAGTGCCGTTTTATTGGGCGCATTGATAGGCTCAGGTTTAAGTGGCAGAGTCAGTGATATATTTGGGCGACGTAAGGTACTGGTTTTTACTGCACTTACCTTTATTGTCGGTTCTTTAGCTACCGCATTTTCACCTAATTTATTCTTCTTAATTGTAGGTCGAATAATACTGGGTGTGGCGATAGGTATTGGTTCTTTTACTGCACCACTCTATCTTGCAGAGATTGCCCCAAAGCGTATTCGGGGTATGCTGGTTTCCCTGAATCAACTAGCGATTACGATAGGTATCGTTATTTCTTATTTAATTAATTATTACTTCTCTGTCACTGGACAATGGCCTTGGATGCTAGGTTTGGGCGTTGTTCCAGCGATTATTTTATTGATAGGGACCATTTATTTGCCAGAAAGTCCTCGATGGATGATTTTAAAAGGCTGGGATCAAAAGGCCCGCGCAGTTTTACAGCGTATACGTCATGGTGAAAACATCAATAATGAATTTGACGAAATTCGTCAAACAGTAGCAATTGAAAAAGGAACGCATCGTCTATTGTTAGCGAAATGGTTGCGTCCTATTCTCTTTATTAGTTTAGGTTTAAGTTTTTTCCAGCAAGTAACCGGAATCAATGCCATTATTTATTATGCACCGACCATTTTACAATTGGCTGGCTTTAAATATGCTAGTAACGCTATTTTAGCAACCCTAGGTATCGGAATTATAAATGTATTATTTACTATTATTGCTTTACCGCTTATTGATCGTTGGGGTCGCCGGCCTTTATTACTTTTTGGTCTTTTTGGTATGTTCATTAGCCTAGTAATTTTGGGGACCGCTTTTTATTTTCCCGCATTTTCCGCATTACGTTGGGTAGCAGTAGCAAGTATGGTTATTTACATTGCTAGTTTTGCAATGAGCTTAGGTCCTATAATGTGGTTAATTATTTCGGAAATTTTTCCATTAAATATTCGAGGTGTAGGTGCCAGCTTAGCAATTTCTGCGAGTTGGGGTTTTAATATGATGGTGTCATTGACATTTTTGACCTTAATCCAGTTTATAGGTACAAGTCACACATTTTGGCTCTATGCTGCTTTATGTGTGTTAGGTTGGATTTTTGTTTACTTTATCGTTCCAGAAACAAAAAATTGCTCCTTGGAACACATTGAAAGTAATTTGCGCTTGGGTCGACCAAGTCGTGAACTGGGCGCGACTCTCCGTATTTCTAGTGTATTTGCATGGCTAAAAAGACCTTTTGTTTTTTTTCTTAATTAAAATAAAGTACAGGCAGAGAATTTAAATGATGTTAAAAGATAAAGTGATTTTGATTACGGGATCAACTAATGGTATTGGCGCTGCAACCGCTCGGCGGTGTGTTGCGCAAGGTGCTAAAGTGATGATCCATGGTCGTAAGGAAGATTGCGCCAAAAAAATAGTCCAGGAATTAGGTGAAGCAAGCAGTTATTTACTGGCTGATTTGATGGATGAAAAATCCTATAGTTATTTAATAACCGAAACAGTAAAAAAATTTGGCCGCTTAGACGGCTTAGTCAATAATGCCGGTATTTATCCACGAAACAATATTGATTCGGCCAGTTTGGAAGCCTGTGAAAAGATTATGCGAGTTAATTTCTATGCTCCTTTATTGTTATGTAAAGCATCAGTAGAAATCTTTCGAAAGCAGAAAGCGGGTGGTTCTATTGTTAATATCGGTTCTATGAATGCTTACACAGGCCAACCCGATCTCTTGATTTATTCTGCTTCAAAAGGCGCATTGATGACGATGACACGCAATTTGGCAGATAGCTTAGGTTCAGAACTTATTCGAGTTAACCAATTAAATGTTGGATGGACACCTACTGAGAATGAGATTTGTTTAAAATTATCCGAAGGTCTTCCAGAAAATTGGCAAGAAAGAATTCCCAAAAAGTATGCTCCCAGCGGTCGTTTACTATCGCCAGAGAATGTGGCGGCACATGTGGTATTTTGGCTTGCTGATCAATCCGCCCCCGTCAGTGGTGCTGTGTATGAAGTCGAACAATATCCAATTATTGGACGTAATCGTTTGAATGAATTAGTCATTCAATAATTTTAAAATTTGAACTACTTATGAAAATCCAAGATGCGAAAGTGTTTGTGACTTGCCCTGATCGTAATTTTGTCACGCTAAAAATAATTACCGATGAGGGTTTGTATGGTTTAGGTGACGCCACCTTAAATGGACGAGAATTGGCGGTTAAAGCATATTTAGAAGATCTTATTCCCTGTTTGATTGGCCGAGATCCGGCACAAATCGAAGATATTTGGCAGTTTTTTTATCGCGGTGCCTATTGGCGTCGTGGACCGGTGACCATGGCAGCGATTGCTGCGATTGATATGGCTTTATGGGATATCAAAGGAAAAGTTTTAAATACACCCGTTTATAATTTGTTGGGTGGTAAAAGTCGCAAAGGCGTTATGGTGTATGGACATGCCAATGGCAAAGATATTCCTGATACCATCGATCAAGTTGGAAAATATATCGATATGGGTTATTTAGCGATACGTGCCCAGACTGGTGTGCCAGGCTTACCCAATAGTTACGGCGTTTCTAGCGATAAAATGTATTACGAACCCGCTACTAAAGGTTTACCGCAAGAGTGTGTTTGGTCTACCGAAAAATATCTTAATTACGTTCCTAAATTATTTAAAGAATTACGTAAAACTTATGGTGACGATCATCATTTTCTGCATGATGCTCACCACCGTTTAACACCCATCGAAGCAGCTCGTTTAGGCAAAGAATTAGAACCCTATCATTTGTTTTGGTTAGAAGATACCGTGCCTGCAGAGCTACAAGAAGGTTTTCGAATTATACGTCAACATACAACGACTCCTCTCGCCGTAGGAGAAGTGTTTAACACAATATGGGATACACACATTTTATTTACTGAACAGTTGATTGATTATATCCGCATGTCCGTTGTGCATGGCGGAGGAATATCACACATGAAAAAAATCGCAGCGATGGCAGAAGTTTATCATGTGAAAACAGGATGCCATGGCCCAACCGACGTATCTCCTATCACTATGGCCGCTGCTTTGCATTTTGATATTTCTATCAATAATTTTGGGATACAGGAATATATGCATCATACCCAGAAGACTAACGAAGTATTTCCACATCACTATACTTTTGATAAGGGTTATTTATACCCTAGTGAACAGCCAGGTTTAGGTGTAGATTTTAATGAGAAGCTGGCGGAAAAGTACCCTTATGAACGCGCTTATCTTCCCATTAATAGGAAAATAGATGGCACCCTATTTAATTGGTAAGCAATACTCTTCGCATTTGAATTTTTGACTGTGTTGCCGTTCAATTCGCAATCCTCATGTATATTACATACACTCCGGTTGCTCATTTTCTCGGCGCCTTGTCAAAAATCCGATTGCTTTGAGTATACTCTTCGCACTTGAATTTTTGTCAGTTACTTAAAACTTTTGTAAAGCCTTATTATGCTGATAAAAGTCCATAGCGTAGCAAAAATGAAAAGATCGATTTGCATAGGCTGAAAGCTAATATAAACAAGTAATCCAGCTCCCAGCATATTGCTAAAATTGTAAAGAAAACCCTTTATTTTCATCCAGTTAGTTTGTTGAAAAAGGAAGGCGACTAGAATAAGTGATAAACCAGTGATGAAGAAAAGATGCTTAGATAAAACAATAGAAGTCATAAAGAGCCTAAATGTTGTTATTTTTATATGCGAGAAAACGCGCATATTCTATGATAGTTTAGGATAAAGTGTCTATGGGTTATTGAATGTCCAGTTTAGATAAGCATAAGTCTCTCATATAAGAGAGACTTATCTTATTTTCAAAGTTAATTTTACTGTTTACTTGCCAAGAGATTAGTTAATGTTTTTACAAATCCAGCAGGATCATCTAGTTGTTCACCCTCAGCAAGTATGGATTGCCCTAGGAGTAAATGTGACCATTCCGCTAGACGAATATCATCTTGTTCAGCTTTCAAATCTTGTATAAATTTATGCTTGGTGTTTAGTTCAAGTATCGGCTTACTTTCCGGTATTTTTTGTCCAGTAGCTTCCAGCATACGTTTTATTTGACTATTTAAAGCATTTTGTTCTTTTACTATACAGGCAGGAGAACTGGTTAAACGTTGCGAAATGCGAACTTCTTTAACTTTGTCCTTAAGTATTTCATGGATCTGCTTTAATAAAGGACCAAATTCATCTTCGTTTTGTTTTAATAACTCTTCACTTTTTTCTTCTGCTATGCCGGAAATATCCGAGTCCTTGGCAACTGACTGTAAGGTTTTTCCGTCGAATTCAGTTAAATGAGCGACCAACCATTCGTCGATACGATCATGCAGGAGTAATACCTCTATTTCTTTTTCGCGAAAAATTTCTAAATTAGGACTGTTACTTGCCGCTGCAAAATTTTCTGCGGTGATATAGTATATTTTGTCTTGTTGAGGCTTCATGCGTGCCACATAATCTTCTAAGCTTACTGTTTGCTCGCTATTATTTAATTGAGTGGAACTAAATCTTATAAGTTTAGCGAGCGCATCGCGATTTGAAAAATCTTCTGCTAAACCTTCTTTTAAAATATTGCCAAATTCTTTCCAAAATTGTGAATATTTTTCAGTTTGTTCTTTAGAAAGATAATTTAATGTTTCAAGCGTACGTTTGGTTATAGCCGAGCGTATTGTATCAATTTGCTTATTATTTTGTAAAACCTCTCGAGAAATATTTAATGGAAGATCATTACTATCCACAATTCCTTTTACAAAACGTAAATAACGCGGCAAAAACTGCTCGGCATCATCCATAATGAAAACACGTTTAACATAAAGCTTTAAACCGCGAGGTTTTTCGTGGTTCCAGAAATCAAATGGGCCTGCCTGTAAAGGTATATAGAGTAAAGTCGTATATTCCTGACTTCCTTCAATTCTATTATGAATCCACGTAAAAGGATCATTTTGGTCATGTGTAAGATGTTTGTAAAACTTTTTATATTCCTCATCATTAATTTGGTCTTTAGATAACGTCCATAACGCCGTGGCATTATTTACAGTTTCCCAAGTAGCTTCAGTTTCCTTTTCAACAACTTGCTTCTCTGTTGTAGTCGTTGCATCGGATGTGGTCTCGTTTGCTATAACGCTCTTTTTCATACTAATAGGCAAAGTAATATGATCAGAATATTTAGTAATGATCCCTCGTAAGCGCCAATCGTCTAAAAATTCTTCTTCGTCTTTCTTTAAATGCAAGATGATTTCAGTGCCTCGTTCTGGCTTAGTGATGCTTTCGATGGTATATCCATCTTTGGATTCACGGTTATATTCCCAACAGACAGCGTTTTCTTGAGATTCACTGGCAGCACGAGTCTTAACCGTTACTTTGTTGGCGACCATGAAGGCAGCATAAAATCCAACACCAAATTGACCAATAAGCTGAGTGTCTTTGCTAGCATCTCCGGTCAAAGAATCTAAAAATTCTTTGGTGCCTGATTTTGCAATAGTACCAAGATTTGCTATAACTTCATCCAAGGTCATACCTATTCCATTGTCAATTAATGTAATGGTATGCTTGTCTTTATCAATGACTAAAGCAATTTTTGGCTCAGTGTCATCCTCATAAATTTGAGGGTTTGATAGGGCTTTAAATCTCAACTTTTCTATGGCATCGTGGGCATTGGAAATAAGTTCACGTAAAAAAATTTCTTTGTTTTTATAAATTTTATCAATCATTAGGTCTAATAACTGCGCACTTTCCGTTTTAAAGCCTAATGTCTGTTTTTCTGCCACGGTCGTCATAAATCCAATACCTCTTATGATAGTAAATAAGCTAATAGAGACAATATGAGGGCAAAATTTTTAATTTCAAGTTGAAATTACACCCTAAAACAAGCATTTTTTGGTTTAGCTTGTTTTAGAATAAATATATTTTGTAATTTTTTTAAAGACTAGCTAAATAAAGTATTTCTCTAAGTATGGTTTCTGAACCTACTGTATAGCCCAAATCATAAATCTCTTGAGGCGTAAGTTTTTCTAAAATTAGGGGGTTATTTGCAATTTCTAGGGCGGTTAATTTTTTTTGCCTAATCTTGTTAGCACGAGTAATCTCTAAGGTAAAAATGGTTTGTTGAAGAATATGATTGTAGTTTTTAGCCGTCAGTTTGTAATAAGCTTGGCATGGAAAAAGAATAATATTCTCTCGTTTATGTAAGAATTTTTTGTTCGAAGCGTTTAAAATTTTTAACAAGTCTATCGGTGACAAAGATTTTAATAATTTCTTGTCATTAGAAATATCACTAGCATACAATTTAGATATAAGATTTTTACCAATCAACTGCAAAGTAAATAGTGTTTCTCCATTTTCTGTACACACTTCCTCATCAATGATACGTAATGAAAAAGGACAGGCATTAGCTTTCTGTAGGGACTTATATTTTTCTTTAATGGTTGAAATATAATTTTCTACATATTTAAAATCCAAGCTAATACCCTCCAATCATTAATCAAACTATCAATTATTTCGCGGCGGATTAATTAAAGGTGTTTGTTCATGTTCTTCAATTTTTTTTATACCAATACAGCTGAAGCAGCAAGTAAAAAAATGA
Organism: Rickettsiella endosymbiont of Miltochrista miniata; assembly: GCF_964031245.1. Taxonomy (NCBI): domain Bacteria; kingdom Pseudomonadati; phylum Pseudomonadota; class Gammaproteobacteria; order Legionellales; family Coxiellaceae; genus Rickettsiella; species Rickettsiella endosymbiont of Miltochrista miniata. Next base: position 1,584,674 of record NZ_OZ035017.1, on the reverse strand, counting down.
ATTATCGAACGCCTAATATTATTATTCTTGGAATTTTCAGGTGTAAGCTCTTTAATAACTTGTTTATAGTTAGGATAAGTTTCAAAAAGATATTCTAAATCTTCTGGAGATGGGTTTTTATAAAGTTCTGGAACAAAACCAGGAATACACTTACAGGTTATCCAAGAAAGATTTTCACTATCATTGGAAAAAAGTTTTGCGCCAAATATAGTATTTGCTGGTATAGTGTACTTAGGCATGTCAGCATTTAAACGGATTTCAGAAACATTATTTTTATTAAAAATAAAAATCAAAACATCTTCGCCCCCAAGCCAATGCCATGTTTCAAAAGTGTTTAAAGCATGTAAACAAGATACCTGTTTACTTTTTAGCATATAAAATATTTCAGTTTGACTTTCTTGATCCTCATTATCAATTGTATTTACAAATTCTCGATAATAACCATCTTCATCAGTAACTCCTTTAATAGTTTCTAAGCCCAATTTTTCAATCAAGATATTAGCGGATATATATTCGGGAAGTAGATCGCTATGTTTTATAACACGTTCCAACCTTTCTTTTTCTTTCTCGACTAAGTTTTCATTTAAAAGCATTTGATTCAATTTTTCTAAAAAATTTATTTTTGATAACATTTTTATTTCCTATTTTATATTAAAAAAACTATCTAAATGGATTAAAATCAGTTTCAGTATCATAGACATCGAGTTGTTCTTCCATTTTTAGGAAGCCTGTAATTAACGAGGCAGGCCATACTCCCAGCAAAGAATATAATATTTCGATGGAATAAACTGATAAAATCATATAACCCAATTGGGAAAAATGTACATGACCACTAAATCCAAATAATATAGTGATTAAAACTAAAATAAAACCACCAATAGCGGACGACCCTAAACTGCGCAACCAAAAGTGTCTACCTTTCATTAATATTTTCCATTTCGAGATTATATAAATATTAATGAAACTACTACTAATTACAGCCAAAATTCCGGCGAGTACAAATCTTAAAATAGGGTCTACCACTTGATTGTAAGAAGGTTGATCATGCCAAAAATTTGGAGAAGGTAAATGAATAATCAATTTGATAGCAATTGAAAAAAATAATTCGCAAGCAAGTGTAATCCATATGATTTTTTTGGCAGCATTATATCCATATACTTCTGCGACTATATCCCCAATAATATACGTTAAAGGGAAAATGAGTGGCGCGCCAGGCACTAACGCGGGACCAAGAAATACTAATTTATATGCTACGACGTCCGCTGCTAAACTAATCGTAATGTTTATCATCCCTAAAATAAGGATATATTGATTAATATTTTGTGGCGCCGTTGCTTTTTTCATCCTCGAAATTAACATAAAATTTACTTTTTTTGTAATTCATTCTTATTTGTATAACTACACCTAAAATTTTGTACAAATCAGAAAATTTAATAATTTCCGAGTTATTATTTAAATTTTTAAGGTAGGCTTTATTTTCATAAATAATTTTTTGCATGAGTTTCGGTTTAGACATTCCTTTTTTATGAACAATGATAAAATCCCGATTGCGTCCTTTTAAGCTAGGATCAATGACTAACAAAGATCCCGCTAAAAAATTATTGGTATTTTTGTCTTTAATCACTAAGCCATAACTATTTTCATTCAAACTTATATCTCTTATTAATAATGAAGAGAAAGCAAGATAGTATCTATTTTTTGGAGTATCAAGAATATCTTTCCAATGTATCAAAGGAAGTGTCAATCCACTGAGTTTTTTATTGTTTTTTTTGGGTAAAGCTTCTCTTCCGATTAACTGATCGAGTGATACGGAAAAATAGTTTGCAATAGGAGCCAATGATGCTAGCGTGGGATTATTTTCTTTGTTTAGTCTTAATCGCTTGAGCGTTGAAAGAGGAATACCAGTATGTTTGTGGAGTTGATTAATATTTACTCCCCACTTTTTTATTAGATATTCTAAAGTATTGTTTAATGTGTGCTTAAAGGACAATTGAAATAAACCTCTGCAAGGTCACTTTTTGCAATTTACTTTGCTAGAACCATTATTTCTTGTTATTAAAAACAATGTAGAGCGAATAAATTAAACAAGATCCTTGCTAAATTATTTTTTAAAACCTGAAAATTATGCCAGCAATATAATTTTAAATCAAATTTATTTATTGATTAAAATATTTTTTATATTGTTGCAAGGTAGTCCATAAATGGACTATCATAAATTATGAAAATTTACGATTAGCATTTTTAAGCAAGGAGAAATAGAAAAGTGGATAAAAAAAAAGAATTTTATTAGTCGAAGATCAGCTGATAATTCAACGGGTGCATAGTATTTTTTTACGGAAAATGGGTTACCAAGTTGATATTGCCGCAAATGGAAAACAAACATTGGAAATGTGTTTAAATAGCACTTATCATCTTATTATTCTTGATGCCGGTTTGCCTGATATGCAAGGCGTTGAAGTGGGAAAAAGAATTCGACTATTAGAAAAAAATCATAAAGCTAATCGAAAGCCGATAATATTATTAAGCGCATATCCAGCTAATAATTTAAAAACATGGTGCCAGGAAGCAGAAATAGATAATTTCTCAACTAAGCCTATTCCATATAAAGATCTACATATTATGCTAGAAAATATTTTTAATCAGCAAGCAGTCAATAATGACATTATTTAGCTCAAATGAAAAAACCCCTGAAAACTATTATGTGTTCCCAGAGGTTTTTTGTTTTTTTACAGATTTTTTAGCTTAAAATTTTAAATATAGTAAACAGAGCGATAAGCGCTTAAACTTTATTTTAAATTACCTAGATTAGCGAAATTTGCTGAAAACGTCAGAGGAGGTTCTTGTTCCTCCTTCTTTTCAGATGATGGCTCGTGATTAATTACACAGGCCAATATCCAAGCTATACCTAATTCTAGTCCTGCTAATACAACTCCGACTAATACACCATCTATTATCATATTTGTCCCCCATTCAATTGTTGAAATTTCTTAGTTAATTTTAGGAAATTTTAGTTATTTTTTTCTACTATAACGAATTAAAAAATATTAAAAATTGTCCTGTTTTTTAAAAATAAAAAACAATTTTTCTAAATTCCTATTAATTGATTCCCTATTAATATTGGACTTTTACTTGGAAAAGGGGTAGTGGGACGAGATGAAAGGGTTGTAAGTGGTTGGATAAGAAAGATGCAATTCAATGACTATAGCAATTAGCCTGCACATTTGTAGGCCAAATCTTAGGTAAAAGCTATTTGAACTCCGTTACCAATAAATAAAACGCCTGCGATACCGAGTACTAACAATAAGGGCCTTCCTCCTTTGACTCTAAATCCTGTGGCCAAAGAGTTTTTTCTATAGCGTCCACGCCAAGCCATTAAAGATGGGAGTAAAATAAAAAGTATTGCACAATAAATTCCGGCATAACTTAATGCGCCAATAAAAGCGCCAGGATAAAAAAGTACTACTGTCATAGGAGGTAGAAACGTAGCCAAATAAACAATAACTCCACCTTTTCCTCGTTTAGTAGTCCTTAAACCATCAGCCAAAAAATCAGATAAACTTAGCCCACTCGCAAGAAAAGAGGTGGCTAGGCAAATAGAAGTAAAAATTCTGGCCATAAAGGTAATTAATGAATTATTTAACGTATTGCTTAATTGCATAACAAACTCACTGGTTGAGTGTTTGGAATGTAGCATATTAATTAATCCATAATTTCCTTCACGAGGCAGTACTCCCATGATACATAGATCCCAAAATAAATAACAAAATAAGGGAATTAAGCTACCTATTAAAATTGCTTTTCGTAATTTTGGAATATCATCTTTAAAATAAGTACGCAGGCTAGGTATGATATTAGCAAAAGTAAATGAGGTAATCATTACGGTTGCTCCGCTCGTTAAGTAAAGCATGTTTCCATCTGTTAACTTAGAGCTCGAGATAGAAGGTATAATAAATAAAATAAGTAAAATATAAATGCTAAACTTACTAAACATTAAACCGCGATTCACATAATCGACATAATGAATGCCTCGGTATACTACATAACTTAAAATCGCTACAAATAGAAGGATAGATAACCAGTTGGGTATTTTAAAACCTAAATTAAGCAATAAGCCGCTAAGAAAATCGCCTCCCCCAGCCATATAAGCGGCAAGGACCGAATAAAACAATAAAAGATAACTTATCCAGGCAATGGACTCACCCCAACGCCCTAATAAAATGCGTGACATGGAAATAATGTTAGTATTGGCAGGGAGCCACAGATTAACTTCAAGCACCAAAAAAGCGCTGGCAGTCATTATGAACCAGCATAGTAATAAAAGAATCAGGGAGTTTGTAAACCCTGCTTCTGCTGTTGCAATAGGTAATGCTAACATTCCACCCCCTATTGCTGTGCCCACTATGAGTAAAATACCCCCAAGAAGCTTAGTATCTAAGTTGTTAAACATATTAAAGAGTTAAAAAAATGCAAATTGAGTATATTTTAATATCTAAAGTTAACCGTACAACAAACACTTTTGTGACACAAGTAAAAATTTCTCATTAAAAAATTAAGTACTACTTTTAATGATTCGATCATTAAGAATCGTTGTGATGATTGGAATTTTCGTTTGAGAATTTTCTGTTGAGGAAAAGGCTGAATTAAGAGTTTTTTATTCTCATTGTAAATGCTATAGCAACGTATTTTTTTACTGGATATTTTTACTATGCCTATAGTTCCTTTTTGACAGACTCTCGAAGAGTCTGAGCTATTGAGAGCATCATTTTGGCTTTTAGATTTAATTAAGATCCCTACAGGCAGACCAAGCTTTATCTTTTTTTGAGTAAAAAAAGCCATTTTAGCCTGTTTTGTAGGCATAATAACTACAAAAATTAGGAATATTACTCCAAATGGAAAAGAGTCTTAGAGCACTACTTTGTTACCTAACTTATTAAGTGGTAATATGGGATTTATGACACAAGTTAATGTCCCTATCTACGACCCTGCTGAAAGTAAAAGCAAGGGTGATCAGCTTTGTTTAACTCCTTCAGCGATTCAGCATATTAAAAAGATCCTCGCTAAGCAGGCGGGAGAAAAGTGTTTTCGTTTGAGTGTTAAGCGTTCTGGTTGTTCAGGTTTTGCTTATGTAGTGGATTATGCAGATAGCTTCCATTCTGAAGATTTAAAATTTTCTATTGATAATGATTTAGTTGTTTTTGTTGATCGAGCAAGCTTTCCTATCCTACAGGGGATTTGTATTGATTATGTACAAAACGGACTTAATGGGACGCTGAAATTCATTAATCCAAATCAAACGGCCGCCTGTGGATGTGGCGAAAGTTTTAGTATAGAGGAAAAATAGAGGATTAATTTCCTCACTATATGATATGTAAAATTATTACGATAAATAACAAATTGGGATTACATGCACGCGCTTCTATGAAGTGGGTCAAAATCGCAAGATGTTTTATTAGCCAAATTACGCTCAAATGTAATGGTAAACAAGTAGATGGAAAGAGTATTTTAGAAGTTATGGGGCTTACCGCTCGACAAGGAAGTCCTGTTGAAGTCATCGTCCAGGGAGAAGATGAGGCTGCAGCTTTAACAGTACTAGAAAAATTAGTTACAGATAGGTTTGGTGAAGAGGGTTGATATATGCTCACAGCATGGGTTTTTGGCGAGGCGCCGCGAGACTGAAGTACCCGGAGCTTATTTTACTATATATGAGGATTCCGGATTGAGCGGCAATACAGACAAAAATTTAACTGCGAAGAGTATTCTGTGCCGACTTTTCTGCATTCTAGTCGCGTTCTGTTTTTCATTTATCTCTTTAAGTTATGCAGACACACAAACCGATGAGTCCGTAGAACAATTAGTCTCTCTAAACCAGAGTTATCCCATTCAGCATCGAATTGAAATTCAAAGCGCCGCATTACTGAATACACCTTATATGGATGGAGCGCTAGGTGAAGGTATTAATGGTAGATATGATCAAAATCCCTTGTATCGAGTTGATTATTTTGATTGTGAGACCTATGTTGATACCGTGATGGCTCTGGCACTGGCTAAGAATCTTCAAGATTTTAAAAACAAAATAAATCAAATTCGTTATAAACAGGGTAATGTGAGTTTTACTCAACGTAATCATTTTCCTAGTGCTGATTGGATTCCTAATAATAAAAGGAATGGATATATTCGTGAGTTAAATTATTTAATAGCTGGTCAAGAAACCAGCATGACTAGAACCCAGATTAATCTGCGAAATTGGTATCACAATTTAACTATAGATAGAATCCAAATTCCTTATTTAACTCCCCAAGAAAAACAAGCGCGATTATTTCAATTAAAAAAAGAAGGTGGGGCATTATATGGAAGTAGAAATGTCAGTATATCTTATATTCCGGTCTTTGAATTGTTACAAAATCCTGGCTTAAGACAAAAAATTCCTACTGGAAGTCTAATTTTTTTTGTCGGCCATGATTCTTATCTAAGTTCTCGGATAGGAACTCCTATGAATGTATTACATATGAGTTTTGCGATATGGAACAATGGTCAGCTTTATTGTCGCATGGCTTCGTCGAAAGCGGGAAGAGTATTAGATGTTCTTTTTCCGGATTATTTAAAAACCTATTTATCACTGGGCACTTTGGATGGTATAAGCGTGTGGTCTATCACAGACCAAACTTAGATTATTCTGTTCCTGCTATCATCATCTTTTCTAAAAAGATTGAGCCCGTTTGAATAGAGCTCTTGTTATTAATATCATTGCCAACAGCTATGATATTTTGATACATATCTTTTAAATTGCCTGCAATGGTAATTTCTTCCACAGGATATAGTACCTCTCCATTTTCAACCCAGAAGCCAGCTGCCCCTCGAGAGTAATCACCAGTTACTAAATTAATACCTTGTCCCATAACTTCAGTGACCAGTAAGCCTTTGCCCATCTGCTTTATGAGATCATTAAGATTAAATTGACTCGTTTCCAGCAAAATATTATGAAATCCACCCGCATTTCCTGTTGTTTGCAAGCCTAGTTTTCTGGCTGAATAACTATTTAGCAAATATCCGCGTAAAATCCCCCTTTCAACTAACATTCGATCGCTGGTGCGAACACCTTCGTCATCAAAAGGAACACTTCCTAAAGCGCGTAGTAAATGAGGTTTTTCATAAATAGAAATTTTTTTGGTAAAAACGGATTTTCCGATATGATTGACTAAGAAAGAGGCATTACGATAAAGATTTCCGCCCGATATAGCCTCAAGAAAAGTTCTAATTAAGCGGTCGGCTATTTCTGAATGAAAAATCACTGGCACCTGACAAGTGGAAACACGTCTTGCGCTAAGGCGTTTGACAGTATTATCAACGGCCTCTTTGGCTAATGCTTCAATAGATTGTAATTGATGAGGATTACGATTTATGGTGTAGCTGCCATCACGCTGCATACCCGATTTATCTTTCGCTATTAAACTACAAGAGATGTTGTGCATGGAGCTAGGATATCCGGCCAAGAATCCATTGCTGTTAGCATAAACATAAATAGCTTCTTGTGTAGATAAGCTGACTCCTTCTGAAAATGTTAATCGCTTATCCTTAGCGAGTGCATGCGCTTCACAGTCTTTACCCAACGCAATAGCGTTTTGTGGATCGATCAGCCAAGGATGATAAAGGTCCAAATCAGGGGGTGTCTTTTCTAAAAGTTTGGGTTCTGCTAGGCCACTAAAGGGATCTTCGGTAGTAAAACGCGCTATATGACTCGCCGCTTCTAAGGTGCTTTTAATGGCTTGGGGACTAAAATCCGAAGTGCTTGCTGAACCTTTTTTTCGGCCAAAATAGACATTTATTCCCAAACTTTTGTTGCGGTTATGTTCGATTGTTTCAACTTCTTGATTACGAACAGTTACTGAAAAGCCAGTATCATGACTGATACTGGCTTCAGTTTGAGTAGCCCCTTGTTTTTTTGCCATATTCATCAGTTCAGTTAGCAAACTTTTATAATCTGCTTGCTTATTTACTAGCTCTAATGGATGCTGATGTTTTATTTGTGTAGGCATAAAACCAATTTCTCGATGTTAAAATGTAAGAGAGTATAGCGATGGGTAGTAAATTTCGCTAGACTAGCGTATCTAAGATGAGACAAATACCAAAATAAAGGTTAAACAAAATGCATCAGTTTATCGAATTTAGTTTACGACATTGGGAGCTGTGGCTAGCTTTTTTTGTTATATTAATTTTATTACTGACCTTTGAATTGCATGCTAAGCTAACGGGCACACTGCCTCTTAGTGTCCAGGAAGCTATTTTTAAAGTTAACCGAGAAGATGCGGTTTTTTTAGATGTTCGTGATGCCCTTAGTTTTAAAAAAGGACATATTGCTGAATCTATTAATATACCGCTTTCTGAGCTTAAAGCCAGGTTAAGCGAGCTTGACTCATATCGGGAAAGGCCTATTATCATTAACTATAGCCAAGGACAATCACACCATAAAATTGGTAGACTATTAAAAAATGCTGGATTTACAAGATGTTACCATCTTAAAGGTGGAATTGTGAGCTGGCAGAATGCGGCGCTGCCTATCATCAAAAGCTAATTCTTCGATTATTATAAAGGGGTATTTTTTATGCAAAAAGTAGTGATTTATACCACACAGGGTTGTCCTTATTGTGCCGATGCCAAAGAGTTACTGAACAAAAAAGGAGTTAAGTACGAAGAAATTCAAGTTGATAAAGATGCTAATAAATTAGCAGAAATGATAAAATTAAGTAACCGACGTTCAGTGCCGCAAATATTTATTAATAATAAACCTATCGGAGGATTTGATGATTTATCAAAATTAGCTACCTCTGGTGAATTAGATACTTTACTAAAAGGCGAGTAATTTATGAATCAATCAAGCAAACCTACCCAACAACCCGAATTTATTATTCAACGAGTTTATGTTAAAGATTTATCACTAGAGACTCCTCATTCTCCTCAAGCTTTTCAAGAAGAATGGCAACCGGAGTTAAACTTGCAGTTTACTATGAATACCAGCGACATAGGCGCTGACAATCATGAGGTGGTTTTACAGATCACGGTGACAGCGAAGTCGAAAGATAAAACCTTATTTTTGGTTGAGGTAAAACAAGCAGGTCTTTTTACGTTAAAAGGATTCACCGAAGAACAAAACCATCAGGTGATGAGTATAACCTGCCCTACTATTTTATTTCCCTATGCCAGAGAGGCTGTTTCAGATTTAGTTGGCCGAGCTGGGTTTCCACCCCTCTACTTAGCACCAGTTAATTTTGAGGCATTGTATGCTCAGCAAATGCAAGAACAGGATGATAAAGATGGTAGTGGGAAAAAAGAAAACTCTTCGAATTCTATTATTACGCATTAATTTGCTAGCGTGTTTACCGTAGCGTTAACAGGCGGTATTGCAAGTGGTAAGTCTACTGTTGCCCGTTATTTTGCTGAATTGGGAGTAAGTATTATCGATGCTGACCAAATTGGTCGTGAGCTTGTTGATAATTCCCCAGAAATCCGCAAGCAGTTAGTTGCCCGTTTTGGTGTTAGCCTATTAAAGAAAAATGAAACTATCGATCGAGATAGATTACGAGCCATTATTTTTGCTCATCCCAAAGATCGCGAATGGCTAGAAAACTTATTGCACCCTTTGATTTATCAAGAAATAAAGCGTGCTATTCAGAAAGCTACGGGTTTATATTGCCTTGTTGTCATCCCTTTATTATTAGAGGGTAGAACTTCCCAATTATTTAAAAAAAAACCTTCTTCAGATAATTATATTCAGTTAGATCGGATTTTGCTGGTCACGGCTCCTAGGGAGTTGCAAATTCAACGTGCAGAAGAACGCGATCGTTTGGAAAAAAATCAGATCGATGCGATTTTAGCTGCGCAAATCTCTCCAGTGGCAAGCATTAAGCAAGCAGACGATATTATTCACAATGAATCTCATCTGCAAAGCTTACATAAATCTACTCAGGCAATGCACGAAAAATATTTGTCATTATTAGCCCCATCAAAAAATTCTCTTGAAGATTCAGTTTTTCTTGGTTATTATCTCGCTTTCAAATAGGAATGATTCTTAATATCATTTAATAGATCCTTAAGCTAATGAGACTAAGATATCCTTGGAATTTATTTAGAAATAATCCCAATTTACTAATTTTACTAAAATATCCGAGAAATTGGATGTATATCGTTGTGAATGAGAGGTTGATATGCGTATAAAAAAAACTAAAGCCTTACGTTATGTAGTTGCTACATTGTTGACAATGGGTACGGTTTTATCGGTAGGCTTTTTAAGCTTTTCAGGATTATGGATTATTTATCCATATATTATTCCGGCTATATTAGCTTTTTTTCTTTCCGGAGTGATCGAAGGAAAAGTTTTTGGAACCGGTATCTTTAAAGGATTGGCAAGATTAAAACTACTTGGCTCTAAAGCACAACAACATTTGCTTATTTTGGAGTTAAATCAGCTCATAATCCATAAAATGAAGGCTGATTTTAATTGGTTGGATCGACAATGCCCATTTTTAAAGGATTATTGGCAGCAAAAAGAATATTATAAATCATTGAAGAAAGATCCTCATGTACAAGAAGTCAAATTACAAGAAGCTAAAGAGAGATTAGACGAACTAAAAAATTATTTTTATCAGAAAGTAAGTAAGTCAAATTTTAGAGGTAATGATTATCTTGATGAAAATTTAAAAGAAGCAGGCAGGCATTTACTTCAATCAGCGAAACGCAGTGTATGGTTCCTACGTTTTTTCTGGATAGTTAGTATTTCAACAGGTGTTGTGTCTGGGTTTGTCACAGCTTTTGCTGTACAAGAAGCCATAACCGTTGGTTTGGCATTGTCACTCTCAGTCACAGCTATTAGTGCCATAGTATGGCCAGTTGCCATATTTGCAGCTATAGGGGCAACGTTTTTACTATACTATGCGATTACCGATATTGTAAAAAATGATGCTATTAGCAAGGCTTGTAGTAAAACCCTTGAGCTATTTAAACGGAACGCCCAAGAATCTATAAGTGCTTATATATTGCGTTTATTGGCCTTATCGATAGCGGTAGCTGGCGTTATTAGTTTAACAGTGTTCGCAACGGCTGCTTCTGGCGGCACTTGTTGGATAGTCATGCAAAAGGGTATAAAATTATTAGCTCCTAAATTGCCAGTTTTTGTTGCTTACTGTGCGAGTACTATTTTAATACCTATAAATTTTGCTACAGATTTAATTTATGGATTGAGTACCACTTTACAAACTACTGATAATTGTAAAAACATATTCATTGCAATATTTGAGGGAATAAAACATCCTATTAGGGCAATTAAAAGTTTTTGTTTCAACATTGAAAATAAATTAGATAAATTAAAGGAGAAAGAAAGTTGGGGACAATTTTTTAATCCTTTTCGTATTCTCGCTAAGCTTATCATTTCACCCTTGCAATCAGTGGTTTTTATAGGCCATTTAATTAGTATTGGATTGACTACGGATCGTTTTTTAAATGTGCCACCTCCTTTGGTAGCGGGACTCTGCGCAACATCAGAAGGACTACAGGATCTTAGTTTTATCACCAAAGAGGACGGTCATAGCCATGATGATGGGCAACATGATCATGAAGAAGACGATGGTCACGATCATGGAAATCTATTACAACTCCCTTTGCAAGTTATGCTTTCACCTATACTTATAATCGTTGGAATTTTATATTGGGGCGTTAAGAAATGCGGCGATGATGAAGTTAGTTTTTTTGATGCGATAGCTCGAACTTTTGAACTGCCTTTGTTGAATATAGTTTTTTTCCCTTTACTATTGCCGAGCGCTATTTGGCATTGGACTTTTAAAAAATCCGAAAGTGATTTAACTTTTATTGAATCGATTAAGAAAAGTTTCGATATACATAGCCATGATCATGGAGAAAAAACCCCATTGACTACGCCAGAATTATCTCCTAACTGGCGAGAAAAAGAACGTCCTCAATGGATGTTAAACACGGCTAGAAATCGCTTAAATTCTGCAAAAATCGATAAAAAAACAGCAGTTGAAAAACAAAAGTGTTTAGCAGAGTTATCTTCGGAAGAAGGTTTAAACTATGTTGCTGAGAAACTAAATAATGGAAAAACAATCGATGAGGTTTTATCTCAATATGAAGTAGGAATGGCAAAAAAACCAGAAGAATCTAGGCCGTTAATTAATGGAAATAGTAATGGATACAGTAATGCTTATGCTTCAGAAGCGCAAACAGTGTTTTTTAACAGTATTTTGAATAAACAGAGGACATTTTTTAAACCTGAATCTAAAGAAACAACAACGGCAAGAAGTGTTAGAGATGCATTTCGTTTAGTGAGAAGTACTGGCTAAAGCAACTGATTGATTTGCACCAAATCATCAGGCTTTAAGCTACCTGCGGCTTGCTTCAGTAATAATGTATCTAACAGATAATTATATTGATCGCTAGCCGTAGCACGTTTTGCATCATAAAGATTTTGCTGTGCAATAAGGACATCGACAACAGTCCGTGTTCCTGCTTTATAACTTTCTTCGGTACTATCCAATGAAAGTTGTGCTGATTTGATTGCTTGCTGTTCAGCCTTGATTTTGCTGATATCGGCAAGTACATCATTATACTTTTGTCGTGTATTAATGATAAGCAGACGATAGGTATTATCTAAATTAGCACTGGCGGTTTGAAAGTCATATTGAGCTTGACGAGTTTTAGAAGACACTGAACCTCCTGCAAAGAGGGGAATATCTAATTGCAAGCCCAGTGTTCCGCCATTTTTATTTAGTGAGCTAGGAACATTATTAAATGTAGCCGTCTTTCCGTAATTACCAATTAAGCTTAAACTGGGTAAATGTCCAGAAGCTTGCATCTTTATTTTCTCTCGAGTGACTTCTACACCATAGCGAGCGGCCATCAGTTTAAGATTATTGCGAGTAGCCGCGTTAATCCAAGCTTCGATATTTTCTGGTTGCGGGCTTTGTAATGGTATTTTCTTTGTAAAAGCTTTTATGGAGGAATAAGTTTGCCCTGTTAATTGACGCAATGCCTCTTGATTATTGCGTAAAGTATTCTCAGCACTTATTTCCGTAGCAAGTGACTTGTCGTATGCCGCCTTAGCTTCATAAACACTAGTCAATGCGTCTAAACCGACTTGGACCCGTTTCTGAGCTTGATTCAATTGTTTACTATCGGCAGCTTTTTCTGCTTGAGCGAGTCTTAGAGTGTCTTGTGCGGATAAAACATTAAAATAGGCTGTTGCGACACGAAAAATCAGATCTTGTGCTGCGGCTGCCAAGCTTAGATCAGCTTGCTTGCCTGCATTATTGGCTTGCTTTACCGCTAGCCAAGCATTGATATTAATTAATGGTTGTCTAACTGAAATATTATACCCTTGAGATTGCAGGTTGCTGATTCCATTCGGTTGCCCAGCGGTCGGAGGCTGTGTAATGTTTTGGTAATTATTAGAGACGTTAGCTTGGGCTGAGATATTAGGTAAAAGGGCAGCTACACTCTGAGGTATCGCTTCCCGTTGAGATAACCGAGTGGATACAGCAGCCTGATAGGCAGGATCGCTATTTAAGGCGGCTTTATAAATATCGATTAAATCTGCAGCAAAAGTAGGTGTAAGGGGTGCAAAACACAAATTAACAACTAATACTAATCTAGAATAAATAGTTAGTCGTCTGGCAGATTTATAGATAAAAAAGTCGAGTAGTGTCATTATTGTTTTTATACTAAAAGAGCAAAAACCTAGACTTTTCTAAGTAAAAGCCGCTTATTATGACAGATTTCATAATCGAGATATAGCCCTATGAATTCCCAATTCGACCGTTCAGATGTCAAAATTTTGCAGCAGCAAATCGTCTATCAGGGGCATTTTCAGCTAGAGCAATGGAAGGTCCAATTTCGTCTATTTAATGGCGGCTGGAATTCGCCACGGCTCAGAGAAGTGTTTGAACGGGGTGAAGCGGTGGGCGTGCTACTGTTTGATTCGAATAAGGATCAGCTGGTTTTAATCGAACAGTTTCGGGTAGGAATTGCTAAAAAAGCCAAAAATCCTTGGTTAATTGAAATAGTGGCTGGTGTCATTGATAAGGGTGAAAGTTTAGAGCAAGTTGCACGACGAGAGACGCAAGAAGAAACCGGCCTAGAAATAACGAATTTATTTCCCATTTGCCAATATTGGGTGAGCCCAGGAGCAAGTTCAGAACGTATGTATCTTTTTTGTGGACAAGTTGATGCCGAATTAGCACAAGGAATTCATGGTGTGGTTGAGGAAGGTGAAGATATTCGTTTGCATGTTTTAAGCCTAACAGCTGCCTATAATTTACTCAATCAAGGAAAAATTAATAATGGTTCGACTATTATTGCTTTACAATGGCTGCAACATAACGAGCTCATTGTGCGAGACGCATTTTTGAAAAAAAGCGGGTAACTACTATTTTATGAAATCTAAATCTTCTTCTTCAAAAAAATACACCGCTGAAGCGATCGAAGTCCTAAGCGGCCTTGACCCCGTAAAACGACGACCCGGTATGTATACCGACACCTCTCGGCCTAATCATTTGGCACAAGAAGTTATTGATAACAGTGTTGATGAGGCTATGGCCGGCTACGCAAAACATATTGATGTGGTGCTATATGCCGATAATTCTTTAGAAGTCAGTGACGATGGTCGTGGTATGCCAGTAGATATCCATCCTGAAGAAAAAGTGACGGGTGTAGAACTTATTCTGACCAGACTTCATGCGGGTGGTAAATTTAATCATAAAAATTATCGCTATTCGGGTGGCTTGCATGGAGTCGGTGTGTCCGTGGTGAATGCTTTATCGCGTCACTTAGAAGTGACTATTAAGCGTGATGGATTTATTTATCAAATACAATTTGAACACGGTAATAAAAAATCCAACTTAAAAAAACTAGGCAAAGCTGATCAAGCAATAACAGGGACTTCTTTACGCTTTTGGCCTGATAAACATTATTTTGATACGGAAAAATTTTCGGTCAATCGTTTAAAACATAGTTTGCGCGCTAAGGCTGTCCTTTGCCCAGGGCTACACGTTAGTTTTACTGATAAGCAAAACAATAAAAAAGAGAAATGGTTTTATGAAGATGGTGTTGTTAGCTATCTAAAAGATAGTCTAAGTCAATATACCTGTTTACCTACCGAGCCTTTTTACGGCCATTTTGCTGGAGAAACAGAGGAAGTTGATTGGGCATTATGCTGGTTACTAGAAGGTGGCGAAGGATTGATGGAAAGTTACGTTAATTTAATTCCAACCATCCAGGGTGGAACTCATGTCAATGGTTTACGTACCGGCTTACTCGAAGCAATGCGAGATTTTTGTGAGTTACGTGACTTATTGCCCCGAGGTTTAAAATTAGCTCCGGAAGATGTATGGGAAGGATGTCACTATGTATTGTCAGTAAAATTGTTAGAGCCCCAATTTTCTGGTCAAACTAAAGAAAGACTTACTTCGCGTCAATCTGCAGCATTCGTTTCAGGCGTAATCAAGGATGCTTTTAGCTTATGGTTAAATCAGCATATTTCCGAAGCAGAAAGCCTAGCGGAGTTAATGATAGCCAACGCACAAAAACGTTTACGTGTAAGTAAGCAAATCGCGCGTAAGAAAATTTTAAGTGGCGCAGTATTGCCAGGAAAATTAGCTGATTGTACACAAACAGATTTAAGTCGTACCGAATTATTTTTAGTAGAAGGTGATTCCGCAGGCGGATCGGCAAAGCAAGCGCGAGATAGAGAGTTTCAGGCAATTATGCCATTACGAGGTAAAATATTAAATTCTTGGGAGGTGGCGAGTAATCAAGTATTAGGTTCACAAGAAATTCACGATATCGCCGTGGCTATAGGTGTTGATCCCGGGTCTGGTGATTTATCGGGTTTACGTTATGGTAAAATCTGTGTTTTAGCCGATGCGGATTCTGATGGTCTGCATATTGCTACGCTACTATGCGGTTTATTTTTAAAACATTTTACACCCTTAGTTGAAGCAGGACATATTTATATTGCTATGCCTCCACTTTATCGTATTGATATTGGCAAAGAAGTTTTTTATGCCTTGGATGATGATGAAAAGCAAGGTATTTTAGACAGATTAAGCGCAGAAAATAAAAAAGGAAAAATAAGCATACAGCGATTTAAAGGCCTAGGCGAAATGAATCCTATGCAATTGCGCGAAACAACCATGGCGCCCGATACACGAAGGCTTGTTCAACTTACCATAGATGATGAACAAAAAACGCTTTCTTTAATGGATATGTTGTTAGCGAAAAAACGATCAGGCGATCGAAAAACATGGTTAGAACAAAAGGGAGATATCGCCACACTCTAAATTTTATTAAAGAAAAGTAATTAATGTTTCCTTACTATAGTCAGACCATCACCTATTGGGATTAAACACATACTGATGCTCTTATCTTGATAAATAGCTTGATTAAACGCGCGAATAGCTAAAGTTTGTTTGTCGTGAGCGTGAGTGTCAGCGACTCGGCCGCTCCAAAGTACATTATCAACCAGCATTAGGCCGCCCGGTCGGAGTAAGGTTAATGAACGCTCATAATAATTTAAGTAATTCTGTTTATCTGCATCAATAAAAATAAAGTCGAAACTATTCGAGTGCTTTTGTTTAATTAAACTATCGAGGGTTTCTAATGCTGGTGCTAATTGCAGATCAATTTTATGCGCTATGCCGGCTTTTTGCCAAAAATCTTGCGCTATAGCGCTTGTTTCAGTATTGATATCACAGGCAATAATTTTTCCCGTTTCTGGCAGAGCTAAAGCGACCACTAAAGAGCTATAGCCTGTATAAACCCCTATCTCCAATGTTTTTTTTGCTCCAATTAACTCAATTAGGAACGCCATTAATTGCCCTTGTTCAGGTGAAATTTGCATACCATGAGATGATAATTGTTGAGTTGTTTCTCTTAATGACTTTAAAATAGCCGGTTCACGCAAGGAAACGGATAACATATATTGATAAAGCGTATCGCTTAGATTTATGGTTTGGTTCGACATGGCTATCCTGAGTAAGTAGGCTTAAGTTTAAATATACAGGGTTAAAATAGATTTTGTATAATTTGATTTTATGAAGTTACACTCACAGCAATTGGGCCTTTGCCAAGGCGCCCGCGAAAACGAAGCAACCTTCGTTTCTTCAAGATACATGAGGATTACGAGTTGAGTGGCAACACAGAGAAAAAATTCAAGCGCGAAGAGTAAATTTTAGACATTGACATTCTGGCTCAGCGCGGCCAAAATAGCGGACCTTAAACCGCCAGGTCCCCATCGTCTAGAGGCCTAGGACACCGCCCTTTCACGGCGGTAACAGGGGTTCGACTCCCCTTGGGGACGCCATTTCTTTAAAAAAAACGCGTCGTTTGCGTTGCTAGATTATACTAGAGGATCACCAATCCCCCTTTACATTGGTTTTTAAGATTTAGAGTCTAAGAGAATATAACCTAATCGTTAACAATATGGCTCGTAAAATAAGAATTTTGTAGTAATATTTTTATAATAATAAATCTGTCTTAAATTAAATATTTACTTAAGTAAATATTGATGTGGAGAAAAACATGAGCCATATTTTTAGTAAAATATTACATGGTTACAGTGTATTTAGAAAAAAATATGCTGTGGGTGATAATGCTGTCATGCGATATTTAGCCGACTCCGGTCAAAAACCTCAAATAATGGTCGTTTCATGTTGTGACTCACGTGTCGATCCAGCATTAATACTGCAGTGTAATCCAGGCGATTTATTTGTAGTACGTAATGTCGCGAATATAGTGCCGCCTTACCAAAAGGATGAAGCATTGCATGGGACGAGTGCCGCCTTAGAATTCGGAATTTGTCTGTTGGGCATTAAGCATCTTATTTTACTGGGACATAGTCAGTGCGGAGGGATAGATGCTTTATTAAATAGTCAAAATTTATCACAAAACGATTTTATTACTAAATGGGTTTCTTCAATAAAAATACCTGGCAGTCAGGTAAAAAATCCAGATGAATATGCAAAATTAGCTTTAAATCGTTCTTATGAAAATTGTATGACATTTCCTTGGATAAAAGAAAAAACAGAAGCTCAAGCATTAACTATCCATCGATGGTTTTTTGATATTAAAACTGGCAAAATTTTCACTTATTCAGAAAGATATAAAATCTATCAAGAATTAGATATTTAATTGTATGATTAGTTTTTAGTTTTTGATTTGTAAGCGTCGTTTTTTTTCTTTTGCCCGTTTAATTGCAGCTTGTATATAAGCGGTTTGTGCGTTTGGGAGTGAAATATTTTTAGTTAGATTATTCTGATCTTGTTTTAATTCAAGTCGCTGCTTTTTTGCATAATAACGCTGCCGTGCCTGTTGCGGTTTATAGTTAGGCGGACTTAAAGACAACATATCAATACAATCAACTGGGCAAGGTGCAAGACACAACCCACAACCGGTACACTCTTGTGTTAGTACCACGTGTAATTGCTTGGCAGCACCTATAATAGCATCAACCGGACAAGCTTGGATGCACTTCGTGCAGCCTATGCATTCGGACTCGCGTATATACGCTGTCAAAGCAGGCTTTTCCTGCTTCTGCATTTCTTCTATAAATGGTTCAGGATTCTTTTCTAGCAATTTGGCTAAAGCCTGTAGCGTTTTTACACCGCCCGGCGGACAACGATTTATCTCAGCCTTTTCTTCTGAAATGGCCCGAGCGTAAGGCAAACAACCCGAATAACTACACTGTCCACATTGAGTTTGCGGTAGTAAAGCATCAATTTCGTTAACCGGCATTTTTAAATCTCTAGTTTGGAGAGATAATTTTTTTGATTTCATTTTTTAGATTATATTATGCCGCATCTATAGCGCCTTCTGGTCTAATATATATTAATCATTAACCTGCGCTATAGAATCTGTTTTTTGGATATTCTGGATAGTTTCTTCAGGAATGCGCTGCAATAAAGGCGTAAAAGTGTTAATCGTATGATCAAGTAAGATTTTTTGTCGTTGATCCCAAGTCATTACAGGAATATTTAGAAAGTGTTCCACTTTTTCAGCAGTGATGGGCAATACCGGCTTTAAATAGATCATTAAAATTCTAAACAGATTTAAACCTAAACTACATACATCCTGAGCTCGCTGAATGCAGTCAGAATTTTTTATCAAGAGCCAAGGTTTCTCCGCATCGATCATTTGATTTGCTTGATCGGCTAATTCCATAATACTTTTCATTGCTCGATTGTAGTCGCGGTTTTCATAGAAATCGGCAATCTCATCACCTTTTTGGATAAATTCTTGAATGAGTTCGGGGATTAATGAAGTTGCGGACAATTTATTAGCAAATTTTTTATTTATAAAACTTGCACAGCGACTTGCAATATTGACCAGTTTACCTATCAAATCCGAATTAATTTTCTGGGCAAAATCTCCAAAATTAAAGTCAATATCTTCCGCTTTCTGAGTGAGTTTTGTGGCGTAGTAATAGCGTAAATATTCAGGATCCAAGTAATTTAGATAATGACGTGCGGTGATAAATGTACCGCGCGATTTTGACATTTTTTTACCATTAACGGTTACATAACCATGTACAAAAATAGCGGTGGGTCTGCGAAAGTCTGCACTTTTTAGTATGGCAGGCCAGAAAATAGCGTGGAAATTAATGATATCCTTGCCAACGAAATGATAAAGTTCAGTTTTTGCTAGGTCTGACCAATAATCATCAAAGTTAAGATTGTCACGATGTTCACACAGATTTTTGAAGATTGCCATATAGCCAATAGGCGCATCGATCCATACATAAAAAAATTTGTTATCCGTTCCTGGAATTTTAAACCCAAAGTAAGGTGAGTCTCTCGAGATATCGAGATCGTGCAAACCTTCCTTAAACCACTCTAAGAGTTTATTACTAATTTCTTCAGCAAGATGATTGTTCGTAGTGATCCATTCGCGTAGAAAATCTGAATAATTCGAAAGTTTAAAAAAGTAATGTTCAGATTCTTTTGCAATCGGTGTTGCACCCGAAAGTGTAGATTTAGGATCAATGAGATCCAGCGGGGAGTAGGTAGATCCACAGACTTCACAGTTATCACCATATTGATCAGGGCTTTTACAACATGGGCATGTTCCTTTGACGTAACGATCCGGTAAAAACATTTGCGTTTTTGGATCGTAAGCTTGTTGGATAAGCTTACTATAGATATCTCCTTTATCTTTCATACGCTGATAAATAAGCGTTATTAATGCTTCATTTTCTGGGGAATGCGTGGTATAAAAATTATCAAAATCGATATAAAATGCGGAGAGATCACGCTTGTGGTCTTCCGCAACATGAGTCACTAATCTCTCTGGACTGATATCACGTTGTTGTGCTGCTAACATTACAGGCGTACCATGCGCATCTTCACCGGATATAAAAATGCAATCACGTCCAAGCATTTTTTGAAAACGCACCCAAATATCTGCCTGAATGTGTTCTAATAGATGGCCGATATGCAAAGGGCCATTGGCATAAGGCAAAGCGCTTGTGACTAATAGTTTGCGATGTGTTTGCTGCATACTCATCTTTTGCGTATTATTGATTCCCAGATTCTGCCTTTTTGCTAGGAGTGACGTCAAGTTATAATTCTAAAATGCCATGTTAAAAATTACTGATAGGGTTAAACATATTATTGCTGTTGCCTCTGGAAAAGGGGGTGTTGGGAAGTCAACGACTGCTGTTAATTTGGCATTGGCGCTCGCAGAAAAAAAAGGTGTTAGAGTTGGTATATTGGACGCGGATATCTATGGTCCCAATCAACCGCAGATGTTAGGTGTTAGTGAGAAGCCAACCAGCAAGGATGGTAAAACTTTAGAGCCTGTATATGCTCATGGCCTACAGTCTATGTCCATAGGCTATTTAATCGATGTGAATACCCCAATGATATGGCGTGGCCCTATGGCTACGGGCGCTTTACAGCAATTATTAAACGATACTCACTGGGATAACTTGGACTATTTGATTGTGGATTTGCCACCGGGTACGGGTGATATCCAATTAACCTTAACTCAAAAAATTCCTCTCGCTGGGGCAGTGATAGTAACGACACCTCAAGATATTGCTTTGCTAGATGTACGCAAAGCCATTGGTATGTTTAATAAGGTAAAAGTGCCCTTATTGGGCGTAGTCGAGAATATGTGTACGCATGTGTGTAAGAAATGCGGTCATGGGGAATCTATCTTTGGTGATGGTGGGGGTGAGCGAATTGCCAAAGAATGTAACATTACCCTATTAGGCGTTCTACCGTTAGATAGTAGGATTCGCAAGCAAGCTGATTCAGGTAAGCCTATTTTTCTTGCGGAACCACAGAGTGCTATCGCTGATATTTATCGAGGCATAGCCAATAAAATAGCTGATCAGTTAAGAAACTCAAAAACTAAAGCTTTTCGATTTCCAAAAATTGTTATAGAGAAGCAATAGTATTTAGGAAAAAAATTATTATGTCTATAAAATCAGATGCGTGGATTTGCCGCATGGCAAAAGAATACAATATGATAGAGCCATTTGAAGCTAAACAGGTGCGTCAAACCGCGGGTGGGCGGATCATTTCTTATGGCGTTTCTAGCTACGGATACGATGTGCGTTGTGCCAATGAATTTCGTGTGTTTACCAATATCAATTCTGCTATTGTCGACCCTAAAAGTTTTTCCGAGGGCAGTTTTGTCGATGTAAAAAATGACGTCTGTATTATTCCCCCTAATTCCTTTGCCTTAGCACACACGATTGAATATTTTCGAATTCCAAGAAATATCCTTACTATTTGTGTCGGCAAGTCCACCTATGCACGCTGTGGAATTATTGTCAATGTGACGCCTTTAGAACCAGAATGGGAAGGCCAAGTCACACTCGAATTTTCCAATACCACGCCCTTACCTGCTAAAATATACGCGAATGAAGGTGTGGCACAGATGTTATTTTTAGAATCAGATGAGGTTTGCCAAGTTTCCTATCGCGATCGTCAAGGCAAATATCAAGGCCAGCGAGGAGTTACCTTACCTGTCACTTAATTCTTACCATTATTCTGTGTTGAGTTTAACAATACGTTTAAAATAATCTTGTTTCATAAAGGTTTTAGCTTTGATTAGAGTATCTTCAGCAATTTTATTGGCTTGCTCCGTACCTTGCTTTAAAATCCGTAAAACTTCACTCAGGTCTTTTTCATATATTTTTCGACGTTCACGTATGGGTTGAGTTATTTCAACCAATATATCGATTAGCTTATGTTTGCATTCCACGTCTTTGATTTGGCCCTTACGATATTTATCTTTCGCTTCAATAACCCATTCTTTATCGGGATTGAATACGTCATGGAATATCCATATAGGATTATTTTCAACAGTCCCCGGATCTGTCGCTCGTAATCGATGTGGATCGGTATACATGCCCATTACTTTTTTCTTGATTGTGTCAGCGTCATCACTAAGATAAATGGCATTATTTAAGGATTTGCTCATTTTGGGTAGTACCCCATCAGCATTAGGGGGGCCGGTTCCGATTAATCGCCGCACCGGACTGAGTTTTGCTTGGATGATAGGGAATAATCCGCCATTCGCGACATAATCTTCGTCTTTTGTTTGTGGATCAACACCGCAATAAATTTGGTTAAAGCGACGCGCACATTCGCGCGCTAACTCTAAATGAGCGATTTGATCTTCGCCTACGGGTACAATTTCAGGGCGAAAACTAAGTATATCGGCCACCTGTCCGACAGGATACAATAAAAAGCCAAAGGGATAATTATCACCCAGATTTTTTTGGCGGATTTCATCTTTAATAGTCGGGTTGCGCATGACTCTAGGAAAAGAAATCAGCATACTGAAAAAACAGGTAAGTTCAGCGATGGCGGGAATTTCAGACTGAATAAAAATATTACTTTGCTTAGGGTCGATGCCCGCAGCCAGGTAATCTAACGCAATCTCTAAGGTATTTTGGCGAATTTCTTCGGGAAATTCCGCGCGCGTAGTAAACGCATGGACATTAGCAATAATGAAGTAACAGTCGTAGCTTTTTTGCAAAGCCACGCGTAAAGCTAGAGAACCTACCCAATGACCAAGATGGAGTTTTCCCGTGGGCGTATCGCCAGTGAGTAAACGTGGTTTTGATAGAGTCATAATCATACTTAATTTTAACTTATTGTTATTCTGCTAATTTAATACATTTAATTCAAGTTTTTTATTTTTTTGTTCTGAATACTAGAAATTTTATGAAAGGACCCTAGTCTGCAGTGCTTAATATATAAGTCCTTAGCAGAATGTTATTGCTATTTTATCTGTGTTAACATGCCGGCTTCTGTTAAGTTAAGGAGTGTAGGCTATGTCAGCCGTCCAATCCAAAAATTCGTCGAAAATCTTTGTTGATTTATCTGCAGAAGAGCTGATCAACTATGCTGTAGAAAGAAAAGAAGGCGTTATTGCAGCTAATGGCGCGCTAGCAGTCTCTACAGGTAAACGAACTGGGCGTTCTCCCAAAGATAAATTTATTGTTGCAGAACCAAATAGCGAGAAGGACATCGATTGGGATTCCATTAATCAAGCTTTTTCAGAAGATCGTTTTCATGCCTTATGGCAGCGTGCTGAGCAATATGCCAAAGAAGTCGATCTGTTTATTTCTAATCTACAAGTTGGAGCTGACCCAACTTATTATCTACCTGTTAAGGTCATCACTGAATTTGCTTGGCATAATTTATTTGCTAGGCAACTTTTTATTCGGCCTGATGATTTTTATGGAAAAATCGCTAAGCCAGAATGGACGATTCTAAGTGTTCCAGGTTTAAAGACCGATCCACAACGCGATGGAGTTAATAGTGATGCAACTTTAGTTATCCATCTAACCGAGCGTAAGGTTTTGTTATGTGGACATAGATATGCTGGTGAAATTAAAAAAGCCATGTTTTCGGTAATGAATTATTTGCTGCCCGCAGTCGATGTTTTGCCTATGCATTGTTCAGCCAATGTAGGAAAAGAGGGTGATGTCGCTTTATTTTTTGGGTTGTCTGGTACTGGTAAAACGACTTTATCCGCTGATCCCGATCGTTTTTTGATTGGCGACGATGAGCATGGTTGGAGCGAAACAGGTGTGTTTAATTTTGAAGGGGGTTGTTACGCTAAGTGCATTGATTTATCTAAAGAACGCGAGCCTTTAATCTGGAATGCTATCCGTCATGGTGCTGTGATGGAAAATGTAGTGTTAGATCCTAACTCTTTGAAGCCAGATTACAAAGATGCAACTCTGACTCAAAATACCCGAGTAGCCTATCCGTTGGATTTTATTGAATCTCGTTTTCGTGCAAACCGCGTTGATCGTTTGCCGGATGCGGTCATTTTTCTTTGTTGCGATTTATATGGTGTTTTACCACCGGTTGCTTGTTTGAACCATGAACAAGCGGCTTATTATTTTTTAAGTGGTTATACCGCATTAGTAGGTAGCACGGAAGTGGGTCAAACAGAACCCATTAAAACCACATTTAGCACATGCTTTGGCGCACCATTTTTCCCGAGACCGGCAAAAGTCTATGCTGAATTACTAATTAAGCGCTTAAAAACCAGTCATGCCAAAGTATATCTGGTTAATACTGGCTGGACGGGCGGTGCCTATGGAGATGGAGGACAGCGCTTTTCTATTCCGGTAACGCGCGCCATTATTAAAGCTATTTTGAATGATGAAGTAGATAAAGCTGAATCAGAATCATTACCGGGTTTTAATTTTTCTATTCCTAAACAGTTATCTGGTTTGGAGAGTCATTTATTAAATCCAAAAAAGACATGGAAAAATGCTAAAGAATATGATGTTAAGGCACACGAACTCATCAATAAATTCATTAATAATTTTAAACAGTTTGATGTGAGCCCTGCCATTCGAGATGCCGGACCAGTTATCTACAAAAGGTAGGATTTCTGGATATGTAACTTGCAGAATTTATATCCATTGTGTTTTGTTTGTCTCGTTTAAAAAACCCGACTGCAATATTTTTATGATTATTGCATTCATTAGTGTGTTTAAATGTTTGTTCGGGGTACTGAAAAGTAAGAGCAAATAATCTATCTAGGATTTGGCGTATAAAAAAAATTATTTTTTTGTAAAAAATAAACTGCTTAGAAAAAACACTATTATTTTCGTCAAATCTCGGATTAAACTTATTATTCATAATCGTATCATCTATTTTTCTGGAAAAATCTGCAAAGGCTGCATTACGATCTAGTCCTTCCGTATGCAGCACTTCATCCGCTAGATAAGAATATTCTGGAATTAAAAATCTGAATAGCTGTGCTATCGAATAATAATCGGATCGAAATCCAATAGTAGATCCATTATAATAATGCTTTTTGAAATATTCTGGTGCTGTGTAAGGTTGAAAAACTCTTCTTATATTGGATGGTCTAGTTCCTTGGCCGGGTAATTGTAATGCAGGTATATCGGCTGTTGCTTTTTCAAGGAGTTCTTCTTTTTCTTCATTCATTTTAGTAGATAGAAAAACATTAACGCTTCTACCAAAATCAATAATATTTACTTTATTTCCTAACGTCTTATTAATAATTATATTATTACATTTTAAGTCCCTATGAATAAGCCCTTTGCGGTGAATATCAGCCGTAGCTTTAATTAAATTCTGAATGATTTGAAATCTTGATCTAAGGGAATATTGACTTGCATAATGAAATAACTCCCCCTTAAAATAAGGAATGGTAAAATAAAAATATTGATTATCTTCATAAGATTTAAAATGAAAATCTAAATCTTCATAAGCCAATTTCCAACCATTACTATCTTGCAGCTTAGAATGGTGATTTTTTGTTAAAATTTTAACACAAAGGATTTCTCCATTATTTAGTGTAACTGTATAAACACTACCCATTTTCCCGCTGTCTAAATGGCTGATTTTATCAACTGACTGCTCGGGGAAAAGTTGGTTGCAGACTTGAGGAGATAATTTCATGCTTCATAAAAATGAATGATCAATATTTATAATAATACAAATATTAATAATAAATTTATTTAAGACCCTTAGCTAATTCTTCTGCGCGATTTTTAGCTATTTTAAGAGAATTTTTTACAATATCGGAAAAATCAGAGTTTTTTAAAAATTCTAACGCTCGTTCAGTCGTGCCACCCGGTGAAGTTACCTGTCGTCTTAACTCAGCCATCGAATTTTTACTTTCCATAGCCATTCGAACGGATCCTAATGCAGTTTGTAAGGTGAGTAAATTAGCATTTTCTTTTGATAGACCTAATTCAATGCCTGCTTGTTCTAGGGCTTCCATAAATAGAAAAAAATAAGCCGGACCACTTCCTGATAAAGTAGCAACCATATCGATTTGTTCTTCCGTAGGTAACCAAACGACAGTTCCTACACTGCGGAAGATAGATTCGGCCGCATTTTTTTGAGCATCCGAACAATATTGATTTGCAAATAATCCGGTTGTTCCACAACCAATTAAAGCAGGTGTGTTGGGCATGCAACGTATCAGTGCTAATTTTTGACGAGATAGGTACCGTTCTAAGCTATTTAAATCGATACCCACTGCAATCGAAATAATTAAAGGTTTTTTCTCTTGGATAAGCTCAGCGATTTCAATAGCAACGCTTTTTAATATTTGAGGTTTTACAGCTAAAACGACAATGTCTGCCACTTGTACAGCATGGCGATTGTCAGTAGTCAGGTTGATATTTAAATTTTTTAATTTATTTAGCTGCTCTAGACTATTATTCGTTGCCCATATGTTTTTGGCAGGATAGTTTTCTTTCAATAAGCCCTGGATTAGGCTAGTTGCCATGTTGCCTGCACCAATGAAACTGATAATAGAATTTTGCATATACTCTTCGCACTTGAATAAATGGCCGCTCAACTTACATCCTCATGGTTGTTAGAATATACCATGATTACTGCATGGGCGCGGCACTTGCCAAAAACTCAATTGCTGTGATTATATTTCTGCTTACTTTTTTTGGTTCAGATAATCATTGAGACGTTCCAATTCGGTAGGTGTTCCTATGTTAAACCATAAGCCTTTATAATATTCCCCAGTTATTTTCTTTTCAGCTATATACTCATATAACAGCGATGATAGCGGAAATGCCCCTGATTTACTTTGAAATATATCGGGGTGATAAACTCCAAGGCTAGCAAAGGTAAATTTATTTGAAGTGTCATCTAAGTTTAATAAACCAGTTTGGGTAAGATTAAAATCACCTTGGGGATGAAAACTTGGATTGTCCACTAAGATAAGATGGGCTAGGGCAAACGAATTTAATGCGTGCGATAATAAACATTCCAATGAAAAATCTGTCCAGATATCAGCACTTATGACAATAAATGGATTGGATCCCAAAATGCTTAGTGCTTGACAAATTCCTCCTCCTGTTTCGAGCGCGGTTGGTTCAAAAGAATATTCAATTCTAACGCCGTAAGCTCGGCCATCGCCTAGCGCGTCTATAATTTGTTTAGCTTGATAAGAAACATTAATGACTATTTCTTTAATGCCTATTTTTGCTAATTTTAATACTTGGTGCACAATGAGTGGCTGATTAGCGACTATTATTAAGGGTTTAGGCGTTTTATCCGTTAGAGGGCGCAGCCGCAGACCTCGGCCGGCGGCAAGTATCATCGCTTTCATTTTTTTTCTTTCTCATACGACTTAGTTTGAATCTTTGTTTCCAATAGTTCCTTAAATTCGGAGAGCTCAGGATAGCTCTCACAGGCTTTATTGATATAATTTAATACTCGAAAAATTAGCGGTAAATAATGTGGTTTATTATCACGATAACAAAGTCGTGCAAAAATTCCGAGTATTTTTAAATGTCTTTGGATACTTATAAGATCAAACCAACGAAAAAATTTTTCTAGAGGATGTTGATCGTTTAGATGTAGCATATCGTAAAATTTTGATATCCATTTGTCGACTTGCTCTTTCGGCCAATCAATATAAGCATCTCGTAATAATGAGGCGGCATCATAGGTAATGGGTCCATAAACAGCGTCTTGAAAGTCTAATACACCCACTTTTTTGTTTTCTAACAACAATAGATTACGGGAATGATAATCTCGATGAACGCAGACCTGTGGCTGCTCTAGAGCTGAGCCAATTAGCAGTTTAAAAGTATTTTCGAGTATATTGCTAAATTCTTTGGTTATATTTAATTCTAAATGTTTGAGTAAAAACCAATCAATAAATATGTCAAATTCCAAACGTATATGCTCCTCGTTAAATAAATTTAAAGCTTGATTGTTTGGAAGTTTTGGATTGCAAACTTGAATTTGATAGATAACCGATAAAGCACGCGTATATAAATCATCAGCAGTATTTGAATTTAAAATATTCAAATATAAATCATTACCTAAATCACTTAGTAACATAAATCCTTGTTCAATGTTATAAGCAAGTATTTCTGGTGTATAGATGCCTTGGCTTGCAAAATCCCTAGCAATGGCAACAAAATTAATTATATTTTCTTTGTCTGGAGGAGCGATCATAACAATATGACTAAAGTTATCTAATCGCAAGCGAAAATATTGTCGCGAGCTCGCGTCATTTATTAATGGCTGCAGATCAAGGTTTGCGTCTGGTAAAGAACAAGACTCTTTTAACCAATTTCTTAATGACGTTAATTGCGATGTTTGTTCAAAAATAGACATAATCTAAGCCCTAACTTTATAGTCTAAAATTTTATGTAATTCTAAATCTGGCTGCTGAAATCCCTATCCTCTAACTTAGTTCCAAAATCCTGAGCTTCCTTTCAAAAGGAGATCAGCTAGCCTAGTTTTAAAGCTATCTTACACCGGAACTAACTTGCTTATCTACCATTTCTACCGGTAGTATAGATGGTTTATATCCTCTATACTTCTGGCCTCTATAAAAGGGTTTAGGTGTTTCCAGTATTGTATTTGAGGATACAGAATTGCATCCAAATACTGAATATTCAGAGGGAGTTTTTAACAGGATAGTTGATTTTTTCTATTAAGGAACGATGCAAGCTGGTTTGTGCCTATGATCTGATCGTATATACTGCTCCCCTGACGACACAAAAATTTAAGTGCAAAGAGTATATTATCTTGATAATAAGAGGAATGAAAATATGTTTCATGGCAGTATAGTCGCATTGATAACACCTATGCGAGAAAATGGAGATGTTGATTATGCTTGTTTACGTAAACTAGTTGACTGGCATATTGCACAACGCACAGATGCTATTGTCGTCATTGGAACTACCGGAGAGGCATCAACCCTCAGCATAGAAGAACAACATAATGTCATAAGAACAGTCGTTGAACAAACTCATCGGCGCATCCCGATTATAGCCAGCACAGGCACCCAATCCACTCAAAAAACCATTGAACAAACAAGGACAGCTATGGAAATAGGCGTAGATGCTTGCCTATTAGTGACTCCTTATTACAACCTCCCTACACAGGAAGGTCTTTATCAGCATTATCGACTAATAGCAGATAAAGTCCCTATCCCCCAAATTTTATATAATATACCTAAACGTACGGGGTGTGACTTATTGCCTGAAACGGTGGCTAGACTAGCGGGTATCGCAAATATTGTGGGTATAAAGGAAGGTCAACCTGATCGTGCAAAAACCATTTTAGAGTTATGTGGTAAAAATATAGATGTTTATAGCGGGGATGATAATACCGCTCTAGAAATTATGCGTATGGGTGGTAAAGGTGTCATTTCGGTAGCAGCAAATCTTGTACCGCAAACTATGCACAATCTTTATGAATTAACCAAAAAAGAAGACTGGGAAGCCGCTGATAAAATAGACAGACAGCTTCGCCCGTTATATCAAGGTTTATTTATTGAATCTAACCCTATACCTGTTAAATGGTTAGCGGCGGAAAAAGGCTTAATTTCATCTTCCATTTTGCGCCTGCCGTTAACGACCCTGTCGGCAGGGAAGCATGCTGGCTTGAAACCTACTATCGATTTATTAGAGGCGCTATCTTAAGATGAGAAATAAGCTATTTTATTTAATATTAATCATTTTTACTGTAAACTTAGCAGCTTGTTCTTCAGTTAATAAATATATAAAAACGCAACGCTCACAGTATTTATACAGTCAAGAGTTACCGTTGTTGAAAGTTCCAGTTGGTTTACAGATTCCTAGGGAAGAGAGATATATTATTTCTCAGAACGTTGGATGTAGACCTATGAGACTACCCGATTTGCTACCACCAACTAATTAAATTCAAATGCGAAGAGTATACTGGAAACTTATTGGAGAGGTACCAAAGCGGCCATAATGGCGCCGACTCGAAATCGGATGGGGATTTATAGTCCCACGTGGGTTCGAATCCCACCCTCTCCGCCATCTTCATCTTATTTACTAGATTGAAATGTCTCTGTATCCCATTAAATTTTAAACCTCTGTGCTACTGCTTACTTTGGATTTTTGTAACGAAATATACTCGAGGGGCGTATAGCTCTGACTGTATTCCGTTTTTTTACTATTAAATAGGACAATTCCATTGACTATCATAGGGCTGGTATTTAAATTTAATTCTTCGCGTAGATTGGGTGCATGATGGTGAATAATCCGGCCCAAAGTTAAATGAGGTAAATAGGGTTTAGTTTCTGGAGTAAAACCTAAGTTCGAAGCGACTTCTTCTAGTGCATAGGCAAGTTCAAAAAGTTCAGAAGTAGGAATAATATCTGCGGCTATGGCGCGTGGTGCAGTAGGAGATGGAAAAAAACGAATATTATGCAACTGCAGAGGAAAGGGTTCGATCTTATTAATTGCATTGTGCGCATGTTTAGCTAATTCGGAAATTTTATCAGGATTAGTTGTACCTAAAAAACGTAAGGTGACATGTAAATTTTCTGGGTGAACCCATCTAACGCGGTGCCCCCAAGGTTCTTGTTTAAGTTCATCAATAAGTTGAGATAGGGCTTGACGTAGTTCGGAATTTAGTTCGACGGCAAAAAATAGACGTAAAGGATCGTGAGTACTCAAGTGCAACTTCCTTATTAAAGACTATGAGATTCAGAACAGCGCGTTATTTTAATGGAAAAATAGGCAAGCTTCTATGCTAGAGCATTTATTAAATTTTTCCAAGAAGTTTTCGAGCTGTGACCGTAAATATTTTCACAACCATTCATTATAATCTTGTTTGTAACTTGTCTTTTATCAGTGATTGACGATTTCATGTGTAAACATTAACTTAAACTGATTTTAATTCTTACTTTATTCCCAAAAGCGTCGAATATCCATCAAAATATTCCTATGTATAAATATATAATACATCAATTAATCAACGGGATTCGTTTTCTCGGAAATTGGAGTATACTGTAGAGCAATTTTTCCGTTATTAAGTGCGCTATGATTATCGATACTACACTGCTTTCCCGCATTCAGTTCGGATTTACGATTGGTTTTCATATCTTATTTCCTACGCTCAATATTGGTTTAGCCGTTTTTTTATCGGTAATGGAAGGAATTTGGTTAAAAACGGGGAATCCTGTTTATTTAAGAATTTGCCAATTTTGGACTAAGATTTTTGCCCTGACCTTTGGTATGGGTGTAGTTTCAGGTATTGTTTTGGCCTATGAGTTAGGAACTAACTTCGGACCTTTCATTAGTACGGCTGGTGGTGTCATAGGCGCACTTTTTGTCTATGAAGTTCTTTCAGCTTTTTTCCTTGAAGCTGGGTTTTTAGGTGTAATGTTATTCGGATGGGACAAAGTGGGTCCTAGATTACATTATTTGGCGACTTTGCTAGTGACCTTAGGCACGCTATTTTCTGCCTTAGGAATTTTATCTGCAAATTCTTGGATGCAGACTCCTGCTGGCTTCCATATTGATGCCGGTAAATATGTGGTAGATAGTTGGTGGGCTGTAGTATTTAACCCATCAGCTATTCCACGTTTTCTGCACATGGTTATGGCGTCATTGCTAACCACTTGTTTTGCTATTGCAGGCGTGTCAGCCTGGTATTTATTAAAGAGAAAATATCTAGATATCGCTAAACCCTGTTTTTCGTTTGTTTTTGCCGCAGCTATGGTGATAGCTCCTGTTCAAATTTTGTTGGGTGATATGGTCGGTTTAAAGGTTTTTGAATATCAACCGCTTAAAACTGCAGCAATAGAAGCTAATTGGAACACGCAAAATGGAGCTCCTTTAATTTTATTTGCTGTTCCAAATAGTAAACAAGAAAAAAATTATTATGAAATAAGTATCCCAAAACTCGCGAGTTTAATTAATACACACCATTGGGATGGTAAATTAATTGGTCTAAAAAGTGTCCCACGCGCAGACAGACCTGTTGTGGGAGCTACCTTTTGGATGTTTCGAGTGATGGTAGGTATAGGTTTTTTATTTTTTTTCGTTGCACTCTATGCTCTCTGGCAAAGATGGCGCGGAAAACTTTATAACTCTGATATACTTTATCGTTTATGTATTTTAATAGCACCCTTAGGTTTTCTGAGTACCATTGCAGGTTGGGTAACGGCAGAATCTGGCCGGCAGCCTTGGATTGTATATAATTTAATCAGCACCTCCCAAGGTGCATCAATAGTTCCACTGCATCAGGTAATTATTTCTTTAGCCCTGCTAGTTACTGTTTATGGAATTATATTTACTTTTTACCTCTTTTATCTTTTTAAATTAATTCGCAACGGACCTACTCCTCCGATATTGGATGAATCAGTCGCAGAAGTGATAACCGAAACGCCCTTTAAATATTTAGCGCCAGAGGGTAAATAAATGCTTTTAATTCTTACCTGGGCCACGATTATCTCTTTAATTATAATGATGTATGTTTTGTTGGATGGTTTTGACTTGGGAGTAGGTATTTTATTTCCGTGGATTAAATCGAGTGAATATAGAGATATTATGATGAGCACCGTTGTGCCCGTCTGGGATGGAAATGAAACTTGGTTAGTGTTTGGTGCCGCGGCTTTATATGCCGCTTTCCCAATTGCGTATGGCATTTTGTTACCTACTTTATATATGCCGATCATGATTTTATTAGTTGCATTAATTTTTCGTGGGGTTGCTTTCGAGTTTCGGTTTAAGGCGCATAAAAGTCAGTTTGTTTGGGATATTGCTTTTGCATCAGGGTCAATATTGGCGGCTTTTATTCAAGGGATCATTTTAGGTACGTTTGTAAAAGGATATGGTAACCATCTACCTTTATCACATTCCGCTTATCATTGGCTCACACCTTTTACCATTTTTACCGGGGTTGCTGTGGTTTGCGGCTATGCTTTATTAGGAGCAACATGGCTAATTATAAAAACAGCTGGAGTTTTACAAGAGAGGATGTACAAAGCAGCCAAAGTTTTATTACCACTAGTTGCCTTTTTTCTAATCAGTGTGAGTATCTGGACGCCGATAGTCGAACCGCAAGTTATGCAGCGTTGGTTTTCCTTACCCAACTTTTTTTATTTATCTCCCTTGCCGATTTTAACGATATTGATAGTATTTTATAATTTTTATTGCTTACATAAGAAAAAAGAAAAATTGCCTTTTATTTTAACCATAGGCTTGTTTGTTTTATCGTATACTGGATTTTGTATTAGTGCGTGGCCTTATATTATTCCGCATGTGTTGCCTGTTTGGGAAGCGGCTGCTCCTCCCTCCACGTTAAAATTTATATTAGTCGGCGCAGCGATTATTTTACCGATATTATTAATTTATACACTTTATTCTTATCATGTTTTTCGAGGGAAAGTAAAAACAGTTATTCATTATTGATGTATGCTCACAGCAATGGGATTTTTGGCAAGTGCCGCGACCATGCAACAATCTGGCATATGCAATAACCATGAGGATTGCGAGTTGAGCGCCAAGAGTATATGAAAAAACGTTTACGACAATGGCTATGGTTTATCGGCTTATATATAGCCGGCGTGACGACTATTATCGTGGTCTCTAAGATATTACGTTATTTTATTCCACATTAAAACTTTCTATATATTAGATCTTCATTAATGGCATAGTAGTTTCAACTCTATCCAATAATTTAACTTCAGGCATTTTTTTATGAAAAAACAGCATTCTTTTTTCTTTCGATATCAAAAACTTAGGTGTCCATTTGGCTAAAGTATCTAATATTTTATTTAGAACACCATCAATTTTTATGGTACATAAATAATTTTTTTGGAAATTTGATATTTTATTTTTAATGCCAAGTTCAAAATTTTTAAAAGCGGTTGTATCTAAATTGTCTTTTTCTTCTTCTTTAAATACTGAGTTGTACAACAAAGAATGAAAATATATATCAGTTTTTTCTTTTAAAGTAGCTGCCAAATCCGTAATTTCCGGTATTTTGTCGGCATGAGTAGTTAATTCCTCAATTAATTGAAGAAATTTTTGATAATTTTTTCTAAAATAATCTAACTTTTTTCGACATGTTTGAATTGAATCATAACCGCTGTAATCGCCAAAAACACAGGCAAACCCCTTTTCTGCAAAATAAGCCTGTTTAAAAAAATTGTATTGTGATATCAATTTACTATCTCTAGAATTTACAATTATTGAATCTAATAATTGCTTAATATCATTTTGATTCAAGCTAGGAGTTAAATCCGTTAATTTGGTGCGTAACTGGTCATAGGAAAATACCATCTTACTAATATTGGTTTCTTGTTGTTCTTTCTTTGACTTTTCTGTAGGTTCGGCTGCGAAGGTTAAATTATCATTTAAGCAAGCGATAAAGTTATTTATCTCAAAAGCAAAGCATGTGGTTAAGTAAGCCGCTGAATTAATTAATTCGGGAGAAGAAAACTGTGCAACATTAGTTAAGGTATATCTTTGTATAAAGATTTTTAGAAAAATAAAAAAAAGTCTAATGTTAACTTGTTTTTCTCTATTTTCAGGGAGCTGTAAACTATTTTCTCGTTTTAAATTAATGACATTATCAATATTCAAATTAATAATTTTTTCAGTGTGAGAATCTATGATATTTTTTAATGATTCTTTAAGGGTTAATTTCGGTTTAAGAAACTCATCTGTCTTTAGCTTCTCAATAAATTGATTTTTATCTGTTATGGTAATCCCGAGAGGACTTATAAGTTCACTGGTAAGTCTAATTTGCCTTTTCCATCTGGCTTTTAAACTAATATTAAATAACGTTTCATCAAGATCTTGATAGTCAAATTCTAATTGATCTAATTTTGCTTTTAAAATATCACTGGGAAATTTTTTGAAAAACTTATCTAATGGGAGTGGCTGTTTAATGAATTTAAGTAAGCAATCGACATCGGCGATGAGATTCGCGTCAGGTATGAATGGAAAAATATTTTTTTTCATTACTATTTAGTTATAAAGACCTCCTTGTCGATTAAGTCGAGGCTAAATAAAATAACAGCGAAAAATAGTTACAACTTAAGCTAAAAATCCATCTCCAGTGCCAATATCTACTATTTTATCTCCTAGCACGGTAGCATAAATTAAGTCTTGTGCCTATTAAGCCATTTGACTACAAGCAGTATGGCTATAAATTTTAAGCTATTTGAAGAATTCTATTGCTAATCGAAGTTTTTTCTTGGCAAAAATCACTAATACTTTCAAAAATTGATTATTCTTTTTTCAAAAAAGAGTGATTGACTAAACCAATTAAAGCAAGGAAAATTGGCCGATGAACTGTCAGACGCTAGATTTAGTATAATATAACGAACAAATATCACATTTACCTTTGATTTTGATGAGTAAAAGAAGATAAACATATGGCTATTCATCCTATTATTCAGCTCCCAGATGTACGTTTGCGCGCGCCTACAGAACCAGTTGCCATTTTTGATGAAAGTTTACAGCAATTAATTGAGGATATGTTTGAGACGATGTACGCTGCTAAGGGTATAGGGTTAGCTGCTCCACAAATTGCTATTAGCAAAAAATTAGCGGTTATTGATGTTTCCAATAATAAGTCGAAAACTTGGTGTTTAATTAACCCAATCATTATTGAGAAAAAAGGTGAGGCTTTAATGGAAGAAGGTTGTTTATCAGTGCCAGGGATTTATGACAAAGCTCCGCGAGCGTTATGGGTTAAACTTCAGGCCTTAGATAGACATGGAAAGCCATATGAAATCGAAGCAGAAGATTTATTGGCGCATTGTATACAACATGAAATAGACCATCTAAACGGTAAGTTATTTTTAGATCATTTATCCCCTCTTAAACGTCAGTTAGCACGTAAAAAGCTTGATAAAATCAAGAAAAGGGGGAAATCTTGAAGCTCATTTTTGCAGGGACGCCTGAGTTTGCCTTGCCCAGCTTACAAGCTTTGTTGAGCTCTAGCCATGAAATATGCGCGGTCTATACACAACCTGATCGCCCAGCTGGAAGAGGTCGAAAATTGTTAATGAGTCCGGTTAAAAAACTGGCTTTAGAGAATAAACTTCCTGTTTACCAGCCTACGAGTTTACGTGACGCTGACGAACAAAAAAAATTAGCTACTTTTCATGCAGATTTAATGGTGGTAGTCGCCTATGGTCTTATTCTTCCGCCTGAGATATTAACCATACCTCGTTTTGGCTGTATCAATGTCCATGCATCTTTATTACCACGTTGGCGAGGTGCCGCACCTATTCAACGGGCGATTTTAGAAGGCGATCCAGAAACCGGTGTTACCATCATGCAAATGGATGAAGGTCTTGATACGGGTGAAATGATAAAGAAATTTTCATGTGCAATAGAACCGAACGATACTAATAAAACCTTACAAGATCGATTAGCTGATTTAGGCGCTCGAGCGTTAATAGAAACTTTAAATATAATCGAAAGAGGCTCTTATCGTTCAGAACCACAGAATGAAAAAGCCAGTACTTATGCAAAAAAAATTAATAAATCGGAAGCGGAAATAGATTGGGAGAAGTCCGCGGTTTACTTAGACAGAATGGTGCGTGCTTTTCATCCTAAGCCAATTGCTCGCGTGGTATTAGGAAAATCTATACTGCGTATTTGTAAAGCAGAAGTTCTCGATGAAACCACTTCCGAAAAGCCTGGTTTAATCTTAAAAGCTGACCGAGAAGGTATAGATGTGGCTACAGGAAAAGGTGTTTTACGTTTATTAGAAGTGCAATGGCCGGGCGGCAGATGCCTACCGATTTCAAGCTTTATCCATGGTAAATCGGAATTATTTCATGTGGGTGCGATTTTAGATCGAATGTATGTCTAACTCCCGGGCAATTGCCGCACAAATCATTTCTCGTGTTTTAAAAGCCAGAATATCACTTACGGATGCTTTATCAGCCGGTGTAAATGCTGATATTAATTCTCGTGATAGAGCATTTATTCAAGAATTATGTTATGGGGTGATACGCTGGTATGCGCCTTTGAAGCAGCTTTGTTCCTATTTATTAAAAAAACCTCTTAATGCCACCGATCAAGATGTTTATGCCCTATTGCTAATAGGGCTTTACCAACTTAATTACTTAAGGACATCCCCGCATGCGGCCGTTCATGAAACGGTACAAGCAGCGAGAGAACTGCATAAGGTATGGGCAGTGCCATTAATTAATGGGGTGCTACGATCATTTCAACGACAAAAAGCCAGTTTATTAAAAAAATTACCTAAAGATAGTCATTTTGCACACCCTGATTGGTTAATAAAAAAGTTACAGCAGGCATGGCCCGATGAATGGCAAGCAATTTTAGCCGCCAATAATCATTTACCTCCTATGAGTCTACGCGTTAATCTTTTGAAAATTACGCGAAAAGATTACGCACAAAAATTAAAAGACAACGGTATAGCTGGGAGCTTAAGCGAATTGAGTCAAACCGGAATTATGCTCGATGAATCTTGCCCGGTACTGAAAATACCAGGTTTTATGGAGGGGGAAGTTTCCATACAAGATACGGCTGCACAATTGGCTGCGTCCTTATTGTTATTAGCGCCTGGACAACGAGTTTTAGATGCTTGTGCAGCACCGGGAGGGAAAACAACACATATTTTGGAATTACAACCTGATTTAGAGAGTTGTCTTGCTGTCGATCATGATGCAATCCGTTTAAAGAAGGTTAAGGAAAATCTTAATCGCTTAAGATTGACAGATAAAAAGGTGCAATTGTTATGCACGAAAGCAGAGGATCTCAAAAGTACTTGGAAGGGAGGCTTATTCGATAGAATCTTATTAGATGCGCCTTGTTCGGGAACCGGCGTTATTCGTAAGCACCCTGACATTAAATTATTACGCAGAGAAGAGGATATTGCTAAATTAGCAGAACAACAATATCAACTGATATCAAGCCTTTGGGGATTATTAAAGCCGAATGGTATCTTATTGTATGTGACTTGCTCGGTATTGCCGGAGGAAAATAGCGAGGTATTACTTCGTTTTCTATCTCATTACTCAGATGCAAAAGAAGAGGTCATCGACGAAAAATGGGGAGTAGCATGCCCAATAGGGAGGCAAATTCTTCCCCAAATTCATGGACCTGATGGCTTTTATTATGCTAGGTTACGTAAAAGAGCT
Organism: Rickettsiella endosymbiont of Miltochrista miniata; assembly: GCF_964031245.1. Classification (NCBI taxonomy): domain Bacteria; kingdom Pseudomonadati; phylum Pseudomonadota; class Gammaproteobacteria; order Legionellales; family Coxiellaceae; genus Rickettsiella; species Rickettsiella endosymbiont of Miltochrista miniata. The sequence continues at coordinate 1,546,226 of NZ_OZ035017.1, read as the reverse complement.
TAGAGTTGAGCTCCATTCTAGAATAAGATGGGAAAATCATGAAAATAATCTCGCTGTTTTTTTATTGTGTATTAACTACTGCTTTGTTCGCTATGGTCGGTTGTGCTTCTAGTCAATCTTTAGATAAAGCGCCCATAGAGAAAAAAACAGTGAGCGTTAAGAAAAAAAAGGATTTACCACCCCCTGCCATACAAATTATCCAAGGCGCTGATCGTCTTAGAGTCATTGCCTATAGCGATGTTTGTTTTCGACCAAATGGGAAGTTAACCGTCAATTGTGCCCAGCAGCTTAGTCAAAGTATAAAAATTATAAAATCTTATGGAGATGGGCTCATTCAAGTGGTGGGATATAGCGATGATCTTTATGATCCGCATACAGCGGCTGCTATTACACAAGATCAAGCAGAAGTAATAACAAGTTTTTTATGGTCACATGGAATAGGTTCACAACGTCTGCGCACCATTGGATACGGCCAACATGATTTTATTGCGAGTAATCGAAACGTTAAAGCAAGTAGTTTTAATCGTCGCGTTGAGATTATCTTAGTAAAAAATTAATTCAAGAACACCCTATTAGTTTTTGTTAAGTACTAGGCCTTGGCCTTCAGAATACTTACTTATAAAATTAATCGGTGTCGAGTAATAAATCACACTATTATCCTTTGCAAATGCTCTCAGTGTATTTCTGGCATTAACGTTTGCCTGGACGTGTTTTTCAGTTTTAACAAATCCCTGCTGAGTGCGTAGATGTTGGGCAAATAATCGAATATCTTGTGTTAATTGGATATCTACAGTTTTGACGATTCCTGCTAAGTCAATTTTTCCCTTACCTTTAGCATCTATTCTTAAATAAGGACTATTAACCCAATAAACCTGCAAATTTCCATTTCCTGTAAAATTGATCTTATTTAACGAAACGATGCCTTGAAGGACAATATTATGAGAATTATGCGCTTCTATGTTTAGATTTGAGCTCAGTATATTATGAAAAATTATGTTTTCATTACCGATACTATAAAGAGATTTTAGATTTAATTTGTTGGTATAAAGATTGATTTGCCCTGCTCCTTGTGTGCGCAGAGTTAAAGAACCAGATAGTCCTTTACCAAACAGAGTCGCGTTACTATCGAATTGGATTTGTTTTATTTGCGCAGGAGATGTATTGATTCGAATCGTTAACCTTTCGCCAGGCGCGGATCTATAAACGGGTTTTGTTCCGAGATACAATATACGGTTTTTTTCACTATATGTGACTGCAAGAACTCTTTTCGGGTCACCCAGAATTTGTAAGGAAGTATGGGTTTGGGTGGCATCGATATAAACATTAACTGGCCCTTGAATATCTAAACTATCAAAATCATTAATTGAGATATTCTTGCATATTATAGACGCTCTATGAGGGGGCAATTGTGCGTGCCCAAGTATGCTAAAAAGGGACAGACTGATAAGTAAACAATAGGCGATGATTTTCATGGACTTATGCTCTTATTATTATTTTTATAGGATATTAACCTCGTCCGAGGCTATTTACCAGTAAAGATTAAGCATTTAATCCATGTGGTATAGCCATCCAAGAAGAGAATCAGGCTTCTTTCTTGAAAATCTTCATCGTGAGAGTGGGTATTTCAAGATGCCCGCTCCCATCTTGAAATACAATGCGCATATCAGCTTATTGGCTATATTTTTCCTGAAGCGTATTGCGCTATAATCTCGTCCTTCTAACCTATTAGTTAATACTTATGAAGCGCATAGTGCAACAAGAAATCAAACACGCTTTGTTAAGCATGGGCGAATTGCCCTTACCTTCTTCGCTGTCTATCCAAGTTGATTATGCGAGAGAAAAATCACATGGCGATTTTTCTAGTAATATTGCCTTAGTTCTTGCGAAGAAATTACAAATATCTCCGTTGCAATTAGCTGAAGAAATAAAATCGAATATAGATTGTTCCTCAGAAAACTCCAAATTAGAAAAAATTGAAATAGCAAAGCCAGGGTTTATTAATTTCTTTTTAAAAAAATCTTTTTGGTATCCAGTTATCGAAGAAATTTTAAGCCAGACAAAACAATTTGGGGTTTCAAATTTAGGCAATAATGAGCCTGTTTTGGTTGAGTTTGTTTCGGTTAATCCCACTGGCCCTTTGCATGTAGGCCATGGTCGTGGGGCTGCATATGGGGATTCTATAGTAAGATTATTGAGAGCAGTAGGCTATCAAGTTTGCGCAGAATATTATATCAACGATGCCGGAAGGCAAATGGATATTTTGGCAACTAGTGTTTGGTTGCGTTATTTAGAGATCTGTGGAGAAAAATTTACTTTCCCTAGTAATGCCTATCTAGGAAGCTATGTTCATAAGATTGCAGAACAAATTTTTTCAGAATATGGTAAGAATTTCTTCAAAACCGTAGAGTTGGTATTTAAGGATGTCCCTATTGACGAGCCTCAAGGTGGTAATAAGGAACATCATATTGATGGTCTTATCGCCAATGCTAAGTCTTTATTAGGCCCGGACGACTACGAAAAGATATTTCATGCGGGTTTAAACTCTATTTTAATTGATATTAAAGAAGATCTGAGTGCCTTTAGAGTAAATTTTGATGAATGGTTTTCAGAAAAAAGTTTATTTGATACCGGTTTTGTCAATAAAACCATAAAACGTTTAACAGAAAGTGGAAAAACCTATGAAGCTAATGGAGCTTTATGGTTTAAATCGACAGACTTTGGTGATGATAAGGATCGGGTATTACTTCGCGAAAATGGACAGCCCACCTACTTTGCTGCAGACGCTGCTTACCGGCTGTGTATTTTAGAAAAACGTGGGTTTAAAAAAATAATTAATGTATTAGGTTCAGATCATCATGGCTATGTGCCTAGAATTCGCGCGGTTATCCAAGCTTTAGGTTTTTCCGCGGATAGTTTAAAGGCCTTATTAGTGCAGTTCGCTATTCTTTATCGCGGCGATAAAAAAAATCAGATGTCGACTCGTAGCGGAGAGTTTATTACTTTGCGAGAGCTTCGAGAAGAAGTAGGAACTGATGCAACGCGGTTTTTTTATGTACTACGACGTGCAGATCAGCATATGGATTTTGATCTTGAGCTTGCTAAGGAGCAGTCGAATGCTAATCCTGTCTATTACGTACAATATGCTTATGCACGAATATGTAGTGTCATGCGTCAACTCACTGCAAAACAGTGGACTTGGGATAAACCGTTAGGGATGAAGGCGATTAAAGAATTAAAGGAAGTACAAGAACTGGATTTATTAGTTTTACTAAATCGTTATCCCGAAATATTGGAGTTAGCAGCTATTTCTTACGAGCCGCATATCATTGCACACTATTTGAGAGATTTAGCGCAAGGCTTTCATGTTTATTATAATTCTTTTGTTTTTCTGCTCGAGGATGAACATTTGCGAAATGCTCGAATCAATTTAATTGTTGCAATTGCACAAGTAATTAAAAATGGCCTAGGCCTATTAGGTGTAGAGACTTTGGAAGTAATGTAATGGCAAAAGATTATGCGAAGAAATATACAAAATATAAATATCTCACTCCTAGACGTAAAAACCACCGTTATATTTGGGTGATGCTAGGAGTTTCAGTCGCTTTATTTATTTTAGGTTTATTTTTCCTCAAACCTATTCATAAAGGAAAACCCATTCAGTCTGCCGAAAAGATAGTCAATAAAAAGAATATCGAAGCACCCGCGCCTCAATCACCAGAACCAAAATTTGATTTCTATAATATCCTGCCTCAGGAAAATTCGAATTTATCATCAAATGTTGATTCTGCAATGAAGGAAATAGCTTTGCCCAATGATATGCGCACGTCTATTCATACTGATTCTGGGCATAGGCCCATAGATGCAATGTTAAGCCCAACCCCAGAGCAAGTAGCTATTGCTGAGGCTAAAAAGCAGTTGGAAGAAGAAATGGGCAAATTTAATAACGAAGTTTATATGCTCGTGTTGGGAAGTTTTACAGATCGAACTCATGCAGAACAGTTGCAGGCCCAAGCCCTGTTGAAAGGATTTTCTGTGCAAAAAAAAATCAGCTTAGTTAATGGAAAGCCAATATACCAGATCGTTATGGGACCCTCAGATTTAAATAAGCTCACGCAGGAAAAGAAACGATTAAATGAAGCCGGGTTAGCAGCCATTTTGATTAAAATTACCCCATAAACGGGGGGAGTATATTCTTTGGGACCCTTGAAAAGGGTAAGTTAGCCACCATAGTGATAGTTTCAAATACTACAAATTTAAAGGCTAAATAGTGCAGTCATTACATGGTACAACAATATTATTGGTTCGTCGTAACGGTAAAGTCGTCATTGGTGGAGATGGTCAGGTGACTTTAGGTAATGCGATTGTTTTAAAGGGAAATGCGCGCAAGGTTCGCAAATTATATGATGGACAAGTATTAGTTGGATTTGCAGGCGCAACAGCCGATGCGTTTACATTAATCGAACGATTTGAAAATAAACTAAAAGAATGTAATGGACGACTAGACCGAGCTTCGGTAGAACTTGCGAAGGATTGGCGTTCCGATCGAGTTTTACGACGTTTAGAAGCAATGCTTTTAGTTGCTGATAAAGAAAAATCTTTTATGTTAAGTGGAAATGGCGATGTCATAGAGCCAGAACATGATTTAATTGCCATAGGCTCCGGTGGATCTTATGCACAATCAGCGGCATTAGCATTATTTCAAAATACTAAATTCAATGCCCGTAGTATTGTTGAGAAAAGTTTAATCATTGCAGCTGATATTTGTGTTTTCACAAACCACCAACGTACCATTGAAGAAATTGATTCTGTGAACACTAAAAAATAATAAACTAACTATAAATTAATTACTTATTTAAAAATGAAAACTAATTTGTTCGACTTAATTGATACACCTACCGATGAAACCAATCAAGTTTCTGAGCTAACTATGATGGATGCTAATTTTTCAGAAGAGTTAAATCAAGCCAACAATGATGCGGATTTGCCTGTTGGAGTAGACTATTTAAGTAAAATCGATTTGACCCCTAAACAAATAGTGCACGAACTCGATCGTTTTATTATAGGGCAAAATGAAGCTAAACGAGCGATTGCGATTGCTTTGCGCAACCGTAAACGTCGTATGTTATTGGAACCTGTGTTAAGAGATGAAGTAACACCGAAAAATATACTCATGATAGGTCCTTCCGGCGTAGGTAAAACTGAAATTGGTCGTCGCGCCGCCAAAATTACGGGTTGCCCCTTTTTGAAAATAGAAGCTACCAAGTTTACTGAGGTAGGTTACATTGGGCGAGACGTAGATTCTATTCCTAGAGATTTAGTGGATTCCGCATTTAAATTTTTACGTGAAGAAGAGATTAATCGCCTTCAGCCCCAGGTTCTAGAGGCGGCGGAAAGTAAAATTATTGATAGCTTTGTTCCTCCGTCTCGCCCAGCAAAAGGTGAAGCGACGGATGAGCTTAAGAATAAAGAAAAATCTATAGCAAGAAATGTTTTCCGCAAGCAATTGCGAGCAGGACTTTTAGATGATAAAGAAATAGATGTAGAGTTAGCTGCTTTACCCGCTGGGGTCGAGATCATGGGCCCTCCCGGTATGGAAGATATGACTAACCAATTGCAAAATATGCTGCAAAATATTGGCACAGCCCGTACACGCACTCGTCGTATGAAGGTAAAAGATGCATTAGCTGTGATTCAAAAAGAAGAAGCAGGCAAATTACTCGATGAAGAAGATTTGAAACGTAAAGCAATAGAATGGGTGGAACAATACGGAATAGTTTTTATTGATGAAATCGATAAGGTATGTCGTCGAGGTGAAATAAGCGGTGCAGATGTTTCACGTGAAGGGGTGCAACGAGATTTATTACCTTTAATTGAAGGTTGTACTGTTTCGACGAAATATGGCATGGTCCGAACGGATCATATTCTGTTTATTGCAGCCGGTGCATTTCATTTATCAAAACCATCCGATTTAGTTCCTGAATTACAAGGTCGTTTGCCCATTCGAGTGGAGCTAAAGGCATTAACAGCAAAAGATTTTGAACGTATTTTAGTGGAACCACAAGCATCATTAATCGTGCAATATCAGGCTTTATTGGGGACTGAAGAATTAGAATTAGATTTTGATAAGCTTGCCATACAACGTATCGCTGAAATTGCTTATGATCTCAATGAAAAGACAGAGAATATTGGCGCGCGTCGTTTATATACTGTAATGGAACGTTTGCTGGAGGAGATATCTTTTGAAGCGACAGATTATACGGATAAAAAGGTAAACATTGATGTTAATTACGTAGATAAACATCTAACACCTTTAGCGCAAGATCAAGATACCAGTCATTTTATTTTATAACATGCTTCCTACTCCTAGCGATATAAAACTTCTACAGAAAACCCGAATATTAGAAATTCTGTTTGATAATGGTGAAAAATTTAGTTTGCCTTGCGAATATTTAAGAGTATTTTCGCCCTCTGCGGAAGTTAAGGGGCATGGATATGGCGAAGGAAAATTAGTTAGCGGCAAAAAAAATGTGAATATCATCAACATAGAATCAGTCGGTCATTACGCTATCAGATTGATCTTTGATGATAATCATCAGTCAGGAATCTATAGTTGGGAAACATTATATGACTTGGCTAAGCATCATGCTCAATATTGGGAGCACTACCTAAAACGCCTGGAATTAGCAGGTGCAAGTCGAGCAGGGTAAATAAGTTACTCTACGAATTCTAAGTTCCCCTTTAATTTTTTGATTTAGTTTTTAAAAGATACAGATATATCAACATGATTATAAACATAACAAGCACCTGCTACTGTTACACCTACTGCTGCAAATAAACCGGCCTTGATCATTGATTTATATTGCTTTTGAGAAGCAGATTTTTGTTCTTCAGCAAGGTGCACTTTGTCTCTATCCTTATAAAGAAATGACGGATACGCAGTATGATATTCACCCTCATCTAATTTATGAACTTTAAAGTGAACTTCAATCATTTCGATAGTATCATCATTATAAATTTCATAACACTCTACGTTAGATGTGCGCTGTTTTTGATCGTAAGAGTGATTTCTAAAAAGTAAGCCTTCTCCATTAATGGCAAGTGATTTTTGAGCTGGGCTATCTTCCAAAGCTTGTTTGATTTTGACCTTATAAATTGCGGGTTGTTTCATTACGTCATAATTCTCCCCTTCACGCAAACTACGGGAAACTTCTAAAGCATCTTCTTCTGTAAAAAATATTTCAATTTTTTTATTTTTTGGTGGAAAAGCCTCTATAATTTCTGTAAGTTTTATATCATTTCTATATACTTGATATAAACTAGTTTGGCTAAAGCTCCGTTCCTGTTCCGGAATTGTAAAAGCTATAGGGCTTCCTACAACATAGTAAAAGATATTGTCTGGCATATTTTTTCTTTTCCTTAAAAGATTTTAGGTTTCTTATTGGTATTCTACATTTTTATCGAGTTAAAACAATGACCTTAGCAAAGCGCCTTTTACCAACTTGGTAAATATGACTAGTGCCAGATTTAATTAATAATTTCTTGTCTTCAATTTTTATCGAGTCTATTTTAACAGCGCCTGCCTCAATTGATCGCAATGCCTCTGACGTACTTGTAACTAAACCTGCTTGCTTTAATAAGTTCGCAATCGATATATTCTCTCCAGATATGCCTATATTCAATTCTTTAATTTCTGAAGGGATAGCACCATCTCTAAACCGATGTTGAAATTCCTGTAACGCTTTTTCAGCATCTGTTTTGGTGTGAAAACGCTCAATAATTTCTAAGGCTAATTCAATTTTAAAATCACGCGGGTTGACTATTCCTTTCATTGCCTCTTCTTGCATCGATTTAATGTCATTTAAAGATTTTTTGAATGAAAGCAATTCAAAATAACGCCACATCAACTCGTCAGAAATCGACATAATTTTTCCGAACATATCGTTTGCCGGTTCATCGATAGCAATAAAATTATTCAGAGATTTAGACATTTTTTGGATGCCATCTAAACCTTCTAGCAAAGGCATGGTTAAAACTATCTGTGGGTTTTGTTTAAAATGTTTTTGTAATTCTCTTCCCAGTAATAAATTAAATTTTTGATCGTTGCCACCACATTCTAAATCTGTTTTTAAAGCGACAGAATCATAACCCTGAAGTAAAGGATATAAAAACTCATGAATGGCAATTGATTGATGCTGACGGTAACGTTGATGAAAATCATCTCGTTCTAGCATTCTTGCTACAGTATAGGAGGATGCTAGTTTAATTAGGTCGGTAACTGATAATTTTCCTAACCATTCAGAGTTAAATCGCACATTAGTCTTTTTAGGATCTAATATTTTATTAAATTGCTGTTGATAGGTTTTGGTGTTGGCTGTAACTTGATCCACGCTTAAGGGCGGGCGTGTTGCATTTTTACCGGAGGGGTCACCAATAAGTGCAGTAAAGTCACCTACGATAATATCAATTTCATGACCTAAATCTTGTAATTGACGCAGTTTGTTGATAAGTACAGTATGACCGAGATGTAGATCGGGAGCGGTTGGGTCAAAGCCCGCTTTAATGCGTAAAGGTCTATTTTCTTTTAATTTATGCTTTAATTCATCAACAACAAGTATTTCAGTAGTTCCTCGTTGAAAGATTTCAAAAGTATTATCATTCATATTATTTACCCGTTATAGCCAACGCCAAAGCGTATAATTTATTTTTTTTCTCATGAGTTATTTTAGCAGCTAGCGAAGTTGCTTGCTTAATCGGCAATTCATCTAATAAGATCCCTAAAATTCTCTGTGTGTCAATTTCATTTAGGCTTAGATACTCAGCTCCTTCCACTAGGACAACAAATTCTCCTTTTTGTTGATTTTTATCTGAGTTTAACCAATTTTTCAATTGTTCTAAATTATCTCCATGAATGGTTTCAAAGGTTTTTGTTAATTCTCTGGCCAAAACTACATAACGTTTGGGTCCAAATACAACAAGCATATCATCTATTAACTCTAGAATACGATGGGGTGCTTCATAGAATATAATTGTCCGTGTTTCATATAAGAATTCTAGCAATTTTTTTTGTCTGGCGATATTTTTTCCAGGTAAGAACCCTTCAAAAATAAATCTATCACAGCCTAAACCCGAAGCGCATAAAGCAGTTATTAACGCACAAGGGCCGGGAATAGGAATAACCGGAATTCCCTGTTGGTGAGCTAATTTAACTAAACGATAACCCGGATCGTTAATCAAGGGTGTTCCCGCATCACTAATCAAGGCGATAGATTGATTTTTTTTTAGGGAATCTAAAAGAATTTTGCTGGAAACGGTTTCGTTATGTTCATGTAATGAAATTAATGGTGTGGTAATACCAAAATGCTTAAGTAATTTTTGACTATGGCGAGTATCTTCGGCGGCAATTTGATCAACATTTTGTAAAGTTTCTATCGCTCTCGCGCTAAAATCTTCTAGATTGCCTATAGGGGTAGCAACTACATAAAGGCCGGGAATTTTAGGCATAAAACTTTTCGCATTAGGATATGAGATGGGTATAATGACACAGCGTTTTATTCTGCGCAAAACTCAGAGGTTAGATTCAAAATGTCCAAAAAGATGAAACAACAAAAATTAGGGCTGTGGATGTTAACCGCTCTAGTTACAGGTAACATGATAGGCTCAGGAATTTTCTTATTACCCGCTTCCTTGGCCGCCTATGGCAGTATTAGCTTACTTTCTTGGATCGCTACAGCGGTGGGCGCTTTGTTAATAGCATTAGTATTTGCTAAGCTAGCTAATGTGATGCCCCTTATAGGAGGGCCTTATGCCTATTGTCGAGAGGCATTTGGTGATTTTATTGGATTTCAGATGGCTTATAATTATTGGATTGCACTATGGGTAGGCAATGCTGCAATAGTTGTTGCTTTAACAGGATACTTAAGTTTTTTTTGGCCATTACTGGCTAAAAATGCACTATGGTCTTGTTTGGTGAGTATTAGTTTGGTTTGGTTAATGACATTTATCAATATTTTAGGTGTTCGGCATGCGGGCATTTTTCAGCTATTGACAACCATTTTAAAATTGATTCCATTATTACTTATTGCCTTTGTTGGCATTTTTTATATTCATCCCCATTTTTTGAGTGCATTCAATTTATCCGGTAAATCTAATTTAAGCGCATTTAGTGGCGCAGCAACGTTAACTTTATGGTCTTTTATCGGTCTAGAATCGGCTTCGGTCCCCGCGGGGCATGTAGACAACCCGACTCGCACTATTCCTAAAGCGACTATTTTGGGAGTAATAATCGCCACAGTTGTTTATATATTGAGTAGCATTGCAGTGATGGGGGCCATGCCGTTAACAGCGCTTGCGCATTCTAATGCTCCCTATGCCGACGCGGCAAACATCATGTTTGGACCCATGGGAAGTACTTTAGTGGCCATCGGGGCAGTTATTTCTTGTTTAGGTGCTTTGAATGGTTGGATTTTACTTCAAGGTCAAATTCCATTAGCGGCCGCCCAAGATAAACTTTTTCCGAGTATTTTTTTAAAAAAAACCGAAAATGGGACACCTATTGTAGGTTTAGTTATTTCTAGTGTTTTAATTTCCTTACTATTATTGATGACCTTAAATCATAGTTTGGTTAAACAATTTACAATTATTATCTTGTTAGCAACTTTAGCCTCGCTGATTCCGTATTTTTTAACTACGATGTCTGAGTTGGTTATCTTTTTTAAATATCCTGGGCTTTTTAAAAAAGGAAGAAAATTATTTGGTTCGGTCGCGATTGCAATTTTAGCTGGAATCTACTCTTTTTGGGTTATCATAGGTTCCGGTAAAGAAACGGTATTTTATGGGACATTATTATTACTTAGTAGCGCACCTGTTTACGTTTGGATGAAATGGCGCGCTTCTTCAAAGGACGTTATAAACGTAACTGAGCAACCTTTACCTTTACCCTGAGGCATAGTTTGTACAAACTATTTGTTTTTTTAGTTATTTTATTAGGCGGTTTTTATTCCCCAGCTTATGCTGAGCTTAATGGATCTCCTTTAGTGAATTTGACTCAGCAACAATTGGTTGCTGAGCAGACACGTAGTGATTTACTTAAAAGAAAGCTGCAGGGCTTGCGTAATGAGCAGAAAGCCGCTTTACCTATTATTAGCAAACAATCTCTAGCACACCTGGATTTATTGATTGCTATGGCAAAAGCTGATTTAGAAAGTATTAGCTTAAGCCTAAAAACAACCCAACAAACTACCGATTTGATCCAAGATTCTATTCGAAACACGCCCGATCAATGGGAAATTTCAACACCTGGCATATCTTCTTCCCAAGATGTTCAGCAACAACAGACGCAATTACAACAAACTTTGCAAGAACGACGAAATTTATTTAACTTACAGCAAAAGCGTATTAAGGTTTTGCAACGTGCACGTGATACTGTGCAACAAACTATTAATTTTGCTGAAGAATGGCGACAAAATTTACAAAGAAATTATCAGTTACAGCAACAAACGCATCGGCAAGAATCTCTAGATGTATTAGCCGGACGTCTACAACAAGATCAACAGAAATGGATGCAACGCCTAAATCAATGGAGTGAAGAATTAAAAAAGGCAGAAATAACCGGATTTATCAATAATTACGCTTATGATCAAATAGAGTTTAATATATTTGAAGCAGAAGAAAAAAATAATTTACTCGAGACAGAACTGAATACCGCTAAAATATCTAATAAATTACAAGATTTAGCTTCTGCATTTAATCAAAAATTATCCTTAAGCACACTCAGCAATTTGCAGCATCAAATTGAAAATCTAAGTGATCAAATCAATACTTCAACTAGCTTGTTTAATAATAAAATCAAATTTCTACAAAATTATTTGAGTTTAATCAATAAAGATCTCCAAGAGAGAGAACCTAATTTTGCGAATGATCAGGTAAAATTAGCCCCATTAAGAGAAATTATTCTTGGCTATCAACATTTGTTTGCAAAAATGCAACAATTGACCAAAGAAGCCGATGCGCAAAAAGTTCTTATAGCAAAACAATTAAAACTACAACTTGCAAATAGACAGGCTTTGCCAGGTTGGAATCTGAACGCTTGGATCGGTTTAGGCCAAACCATTTTTCAAATCCCACAATTAACGATAGATAAGTTAGCAGGTCTATATGAGCCTGTCTTCAATAAATTAGAATTAGTATCAAATTGGCAATGGTTCATTGTATTACTTGGCGTGCTTATCTGGTTTGCTACTTGGTTAAAACTAAGACGATTTTTAGCCGTGGATAGAGTACGTTTGCAACAACGTAGTAGAGGTTTTTTTTCAGCACAAACAGTAATAGTAGTATTGCAACTGCTACAGCGGCATTTATCCGGAATTATGTTATTGGCAGGTTTAATAGGATTATTGTTTTTATTAAATATATCTATTAAATTATTTTCTTTAATTATTAGTATGGGCGTTGTTTGTTTAATATTTAGCATAGTTATACAGCTTGCCCATATTTTATTGCTTGAAAATACCACCGATGAAAGCGGTCATGATGTCAAACTCTATTATCGCTTGCGAACCACTTTATTGATCGGCGGTATAGTGACCATAGCGACTATTTTAGTTAATCAATTACCCGTTAATTATGAAGTTCAGGATTTGTTTGGTCGTTTATTTATGTTGTTTCTACTCATTGTGGCTTTAGTTTTAATGAAAGGTTGGGAAGTTGTTCCTACATTGCTTGAACCTTATATAGAAAATAAACATGCTTATTTAAAACGGGTAATTCGCTGGTTAAGTTTCTTAATACCATTCAGTTTATTAACCAATGCCTTAATAGGATTAGTGGGTTATGTCGAGTTGGCTTGGGCTATTGCACACTATCAAGGTTTATTTTTAGTCGCTTTAACTGCTTATCTGTTGCTTAGGGGTCTTTTAGATGAATTAGTTCGCTGGGTCTCCGAGCAATGTATTCGCCATTTTAGAAATGGTTGGTTATGGAGCCAATCTTTATTGAAACCATTTCATCAAATTTTAAAATTAGCATTATTATTTTTATCAATATTGGGCTTATTTGAACTTTACGGCTGGGGAGATCGTATTCCTTTACTAAAGATGAGTCTTGCGAAATTACTTTCTAAGAAATTATTCGTTATAGCTAGTACGGCGATTGTGACTGGGTTAACAATTGTTCAATTAGCTGTATTGGTGGTGATATTAACTTGGATAGCCCATTGGTCTCGTGAATTCGCTTATCGTTGGTTGTTTGCTCATACAAAAGATCTTGGTTTACGTAATAGTTTAGCTATATTTACGCAATATACGCTTATTGCCATCGGAATTTTGGTAGGTTTAAATATTTTAGGCTTAACTTTGGGGAATATTGGCGTTATTTTAGGTGGGTTTTCTTTAGGTGTCGGTTTGGGTTTAAGAGATATATTTAATAATTTTATTACAGGTATTTTCCTATTGATAGAAAGACCAGTAAAGGTGGGTGATTGGGTTACAGTGGGAAATTATGATGGACAAGTATCACACATTGGTGGACGTTCTATTACTATAACTACAGATGATCGACAGGAATTATTAGTGCCTAATGCGGATATTTTTAGCAAAAATTTTATTAATTGGACGCATCGTGATAGCGTCGTTCGTGCTTTGGTGACCATTAAAACTAATCGAAAAGATAATCCACAAGGAGTGAAGGATATTATTTTAGAAGTGTTGGCCACGATACCTAAAATTTTAACAAATCCTAAACCAGAGGTTTATTTTAAGGAGATTGATAAAATTTTGTTAGAATTTAAAGTTGAATATTATGTTGATCTGAATCACATTAGTTCACGTTCGGGAGTTCGTTCGCAGTTTTTATTTAGTTTATGGAAGCGTTTTGCTGATGAAGGTATATTACCCCCAGAAGTTCCGCATGATGTACACCTTGAAGGTAAATTAGAGCTGAATTCCAATCCATCGGTTTGATTTTGTGTTATGAAAAAAAAAATTAAGATTATTTTTACCGGCGGTGGCTCATCAGGACATGTTACGCCCAGTCTGCCTTTAATATCAGCTTTACAGAATAAAGGTATTGATATCTTTTATATCGGCTCTAAAAAGGGTATAGAACATACGTTGATTAAACCCTTAAAAATTCCTTATTATGCTATTACGACGGGTAAATTACATCGGTATTGGACATGGAAAAATCTATTAACACCTTTTCAATTATTGATAGGCACCATGCAAAGTTTGTTAATTTGCCGAAAAATTAAGCCTGATGTTATTTTTTCAAAAGGTGGTTTTGTTGCTTTGCCGGTCGTTATCGCAGCTAAATTAAATGGCATTCCTGTGGTGATTCACGAATCTGATTTAACTCCTGGTTTAGCCAATCGTCTCAGCTTTCCTTTTGCAAAATTGATTTGCATTACATTTCCTGAAACCGTTAAGTATTTTAAGAATACTTCTAAAGTATTATTGACAGGTATGCCTATTCGCGATTCTTTACTACATGGAAATCCAGAAAAAGGTTTAAAATTTTGTGGTTTTGCAGATAAACAAAAACCGGTTTTATTAATTATGGGGGGTGGTTTGGGTTCGACCGTTGTAAATGAATGTATTCGTCGTCTAATAAACCCCCTAACAGCAAAATTTCAAGTCATTCATATTTGCGGTAAAAATAAATCCGATCCTGCTTTTGCAGAAATTAAAGATTATAAACAATTCGAATACTTACAAGGTGAATTTGCTGATGTTCTAGCTAGTGCGGATTTAGTGATTAGCCGAGCGGGCGCAACCTCCATTTACGAGTTATTGGCCTTAAACAAACCAAATATTTTGTTACCCTTATCCAAAAAAGCGAGTCGAGGAGATCAAATTGACAACGCAAAATACTTTGCTCATCAAGGCTTAAGTAAGGTTATTTATTTTGAAGAATTTTCAGATGAGAAATTACTTAAGACACTGTTTGAAAGCTATGAAAATTTGGATCAGTTAAAATGTCAGTTAAGCCAATTCAACCCGCTCGATGCTACCCAAATAATTATTGATAAGCTACTATACTTTTCATACAATCGATAGGCTATTATTATCCTATATTACAATTATAAAATCATATGAAAGCATTTTTATTCATTATTTTATGTTCCCAGTTACTTTTTGCACACATAGTGAAAGCTCAGGCAACGCCCATAGAAACTCAAATAAAAGCTTACATTGCTAAGCAGCAATTAGAACAACTCTCATTATTAGAGAAATTGGTCAATATCAATAGTGGTACGGCTAATATTGTTGGTGTTCGTCAAATAGGAGAAATTTTAAGACCTCGCTTCGAGCAACTTGGTTTTAAGACCTATTGGGTTGAAGAACCAAGTTATATGCAACGAGCCGGAACTTTAGTTGCAGAACATCTAGGCGTAAAAGGGAAAAAGATATTAATAATTGGGCACCTTGATACAGTGTTTGCAAAGGAAAGCCTATTCCAGAAATTTGAACGTCACGGAGATAAAGCGACTGGACCCGGTGTAATCGATGATAAGGGCGGAGATGTAGTCATTCTTTATGCCTTAAAGTCATTGCAGGATGCTAATGTTTTGGGTGATATGAATATTACGATTGTCCTGACTGGAGATGAGGAGGATTCAGGAAAACCCACCAGTATTTCGAGAAAACCGTTATTTAAAGCAGCTCAGCAGAGTGATATCGCTTTAGGTTTTGAGTGGGTTACACTCCCCAATACGGTAACTATTGCCCGTCGTGGAGTTGATCACTGGCAACTAAATACGCAAGGTAATGGTGGCCATTCAATGGGAATATTTAAAAAATCTGCAGGTTATGGTGCTATTTTTGAGTTGACTCGCATTCTCGATACGACGCGTAATCAACTGGGCGCTGAAAAAGATTTAACTTTTAGTCCCGGACTGATATTAGCTGGGACTAGCCTTAATTATAATAAGGACAATTTTGGAGGTGAAGCTTTTGGAAAGGATAACAGAATTGCTAAAACCGCAATGGCTACAGGTGATTTACGCTTTATATCTCCTCAACAGGAGATTAGCGCAAAAGAGAATATCGCGAAGATAGTAAATCAACATTTATCGGGCACTACTGGGACCGTTACTTTTCAGGAAGGAATTCCAAGTATGCCCCCCACCGCTAATAATATTGAACTACTTAAAAAATATAGTGCAATTAGTATTAGCTTGGGTTACGGGCCCGTCTCGGCTCTAGATCCGGGCTTGCGGGGAGCCGCTGATATCTCTCATATTGCCGGGATTACGCAAGCTAATTTAGATGGTTTAGGTCCTGTTGGTACGGGTGCTCATTCGGAAAAAGAAACATTGGACATTAAGTCATTGCCTATACAGACGCAGAAAGCAGCTATCTTGTTGTATCGTTTAGCTTATGCTCATTGAGAAAAGGGAGGGTGTTTTCTAATGCTTTTCAAGTTTATAAAGTAAGTCTAAGCCATTAGCGAAGTTGCTACTGGTAGTTTGTAACGAAAAATTTTTATTTAAAAGATAATTTATTTCTAAAATACTGATTTGATCCAGCAAGCCTAGGCTATAAGAGATGTTAAGCTTTGGTGAAAGATTTTTGCCGACTATTAATGAAGCATTCTGTTGTAAGCTATTAGTCGTGGGATTAAAGATGGGTTTAGACCCGATAGTTAATTGATCTAAACCTATTTCCTGTTGCACTTTGCTAATAAGCTGACCAATATTATTTTTTTCACTTCCTAAATTGGTAGCGGCATTTAATAATAATTGCGTACTTGCGGCACTCAGTTGATTGCTGGCTTGGCCGGTAATTAAATAGGAGAGCATATCTAATTGCGATTTAATAATATTAGAAGGATCGGCGAATAGAATGATATGAGGATTTTGTAGTGTCCCTCTCACATGTAGGCCCACTTCTAACTGAGTCGGTATAGATTGAGAAGAAGACATTGCGGATTGAATAAAATTACTAGAGCCAAGCTTAGATTTAATATCAGTATCAATAGAGGTATCAGTGGTGGATATAGGCAAGATTAAAATATTTCGACTGGCCGTAATATTTACTATAGGATTATTAATGGGAGTATTGGCGAAATTTAATGAAGAATTAGATTTTAATTTTAAGCTTTGACCATAATAGCTATATTCACCTGGAAAAAGATTTAGTTGTCCTGTGGCTAATAATGGATGATCCGAATCTTGATTTATTGTAAGTGAACCCTTCAATTTAGTGTTAAGTCCCTGATATTGCAAATGAATATCATCACCGGCTTCTAATTTAATAGTATTTTTCAAAACAAAAGGGAAAGTAAAAGTTTTTTTCTTATCCCCCAGAAACACTATGTCATTAGACAATTCAATTAAATTATTATTTTTAGGATTAATTTTAATTCTAGCTTCTGGAAATAAGATATAACCATCCGTTTCAATTTGTTGAATATTGGCATGAATTTTTAATTTTGGCGTAGCAGTAATTTGATATTCTAGATTATGAATAATAGTGACATCTTTCCCTTGTAAATCGATTAATGTCAGTAAATTTGGTTTTAATAGATCGGTTGTAGTATGAAGCTCTAAGAATCCTTTTCCAGATTGAATTTGGCCAGTGCCTATTAAATTATTCTTATGGGTATGTAACTGATAGTTTATATTTTTTAAATTAAGTCCTAAATCAGGAATATCTAAGCTAGCTTGCCGAAGATTAAGCGTTAGATTAAATAGTGGCTTATTTATTAAACCTGAAATTTTCAATTGAGTATAAAAAGTTCCTTTATTATGTTTAACCTCAGGAAATAATTGGCTCAAAAAATTTAAATCTTTAAAGTTTAAATCAATGTTAGCATGTACCGGTTGTGTGGCTCTCAGCCACGAGCGTGCTTGATAATTCGGTAGTAATAGGTAAGCAAATAATTGGTTCGTATTTCCTTTAAATGTTTGTAGTGATGTTTCTAATCCATATTTCGATATATTACTGCTAATTTGTGTGTTAGGAATTATTATTTTTGGGAACTGTTCATTTTGAACTAATCTATTCAGTTTAAATTCAGATAAATTTCCTCGTAAAGAAAATGGTGATAAAGATCCAGATAATTTTAATTGTAATGGTGCAAGCTGAAATGATGTATTACTGAGCTGAGCAGCAGCTACATTAAAAAGCCATTTTTTATTTTCAGTATCTATATGCAATGCAGCTTGAATTTGTTCGAATTGCCATTTTTTCCATTCCAGATTTGTTTTCTCAAAAATTATATTAAATTCAGGCTGTTGAAAAATTCCGTTTATTTTGCCATGCAAAACTACTTTCCCTTTTAGATTGGGAATAGAGTTTGTCAGTTCATTAATATTTAACTGCCAATAAATATGCCATTGCTGTTGAATCGAGCCTTGTAATTCTATGTGTAGGTTGTCTGATTGAATATTCATTTGATAAATAACAGCAGAATCAAATTTTAAAAAGTGAAATATTTTTGGAATTTGAAAAGTTTTTTGCTGAGAAGGTGTTGATTTTTTTTGAATAGATTCCCGTTTTATAAAAAGATTTAAATTATCGATAAAAATTGGTCCTAAATTTAATTTTCCTTGTAATAACAAATCGCGCCAGTAACCTTCAAACTTCGCTTCAGAAATTGTGAGGTTAATATTGTTATTTTGATAAGTTAGTCCTTTCAGCTGAATTGGGCCTAACAATCGTCCATGTATAACGTTTATTTTTAATTGACCTGGCAGGAATTTTTTTCCGATCAATACAACCGTTTCTAGGCCTTTTTCTGTGTCTAGAACTATATAAGTACTTAATAAAAAAACACTGATTAATAAGCTTTTCAGTAACCATTTACAAAATAATTTCTTGTTATTTATCATAAGAAATCAAACCCCATCGTAAATTGAAATCTTATGGGGTGGCCAGGAAGATCCAAGGCTTTGCCAGCCGTAACTTCCATAGGTCCTAAAGGAGATGCCCAAACCAAGCCAATTCCTGATCCTTTTTGCAAATTAATGGGAAAATTGTTAACAGCATTCCCAGCATCAAAGAAAATGGCGCCATAAAAATTATTGATAAGACGGTGCTGATATTCGACACTTCCGGTCATTAAATAACGGGCAGGACCTAATGATTGATACGCATAGCCACGTACACTTTGACTACCTCCAGCATAAAAAAGCAAAGAAGGAGGAAAATTTTCCAGATTAGGAGTTAGTGTATAACCGACATTACCGCGAAACAGTAAGCGACTATTATCATCCCAGCTAAGAATATACTTTCCTTGTATTTCTGTTTGTAAAAAGCTGGTATTAGATAATAAATTTTTATCTGCACCTTGTAATCTAAAATTTAACTGATAGCCATGTAGCGCAAAAAACGGATTATCAAATTTACTATAGGATAAATTTATACCTGGAGTTAATAAATGCGAATTAATCTTAGGTTGATTGAGATAATTAAAGCGTTCAATTTGATAATTTAAAAATAAATTCCGTTTCCATCCTCTCCATTTATCTAGGCTGCTTATTCCCAATTGTTGGGTGGTAGTAGTTACTTGAGTGAGTTTTTTTCTGACAATAGCAAAATTAATATTATAATTATCAGTATTGGGATGTTTTCCAGGAATTGTGTAAGTTGTTTGTAGACTGTTTTGTATTTTAGATAATTGGCTTAAAATACTTAGACGGTGGCCCGCTTTATTTAGATAACGAGATTCCCAACCTAAAGTTCCACGAATACCCACATCCGTGCCATAGCCTATCCCTGCTGTATATTGCTGAGATTGACGAGGTGATAATATAAAATTAATAGGTAAATTTGTATTTTGTTTACTGATCAACGAATCAGGAATCGATACATTTTGAAAATACCCGCTTTTATTTAAATTATCTTGTAGTTTTAAAAGCCTTGTTGAAGAATAAGGATCACCCGATTTAAAGGGGATATAACGTTGTAATAAACTATTGTTAAGTATCGATTGCTGGAAAGTTATAGAACCAAAATAGTAACGTGGGCCGGTATTTAAAGTTAGGATGAGTTTTGCTGTGTAAGCTTGACGGTTAATTAAAATGGTATGTTTAGAATAATAGGCAGAAAGATAGCCTTCGGCAACAATCTTAGCGAGTAATTTTTGTTTTGCATCCTCATAGGCTTCACTATTAAAGATATCATCTCTATGTAATGGAAAATCAGCCATTAATTTTGTTATTTTTGGATCTGGGTTTGGACTGTCGACTGAAATTTTTAAAGTCGTGATTTTTAATGGGGGACCTACAGAAATTTGATATCTAGCATTCCAATTGGCGTCAATTTTTTTTAATGAATGTTTAATAGATGGCTTGAAATACCCATAAGCCGCCAATGACTGTTTAATCTCTGAGACAGAATGTTGATACCAGAATTGAACATCTTCAGTAGAGGGATCGACTAAGCTTTGCAGGCTAGTATCCAGACGTTGTTGAATAGGACCGATAAGGTCTTGATTGAGGCCCTGCATTTGATAAGCTACACGAGGATATTCTGCATACCCTAAAGGGATAAAAAGGATATTTAACAGTGCTAAGCTAGCTATAGCCAATTTTATTTTTCTTATCATATTAGGTTAAATAAATACCTAATATGAGACGATAAGTAAAGTCTATAAGCCTAGAAATGTCTTATAAAGCATTATTTTATGTGGTTTTATGATTTTCTGGGAAAATAATCACTTATTCTATACTAAAATATAACACAAGATAGATTTGTAATGAAAAAGCTTACAAATTATCTTTGAGAGTATTGAAAATATTGTTTTGTAGCTTGGATTAGATCTTCCGTATCGCCTACTGCTCTAAAAAATGATTGGCATGCCTGATTTGGAATGGATAATTCACCCCTATCATTTGAAGTTATTTTTGTTTCAAGTTCGTCCAGGAAATCAATTTTAGCTTGGCGTTTTGGTTCTTCAGGCCAAAAACGTTCAAAAAAGCTGTTTTTAGAGCTTGTTATTTGCTGTTGAAGACGGCACTTTTTACTTTCAATTTCTTCAAGAAGAAAGGTTTTATTTTGTTCTTGATTCCCAGTTAATTTTGACCAACGAAATTCACGGTGATAATAGTTAGAATGTTGATTTTTTGAGAGGATAGATAATTCTTCATCAGAGAATGATGCAAGTAATGAATCTGAATCCTCAAAATTTTCAGAGTTCTCATCTCTTAGGTCAGGATCGACAGTTGGATAGACAGGAGGATTTTTAAAGTTTCGATAAATTGCAAAAAAAGTTGTAAGCATAAGCAGTGTTGCGGCTGCTATACCTGCGGTTGCTAGAATAGTAGCAGCCAAATAGGGAGCTACTACCATGGTTAAAATAATACCGGCAACGACTATACCCCCTATAGTGCTCGCAATAAAATTATTTATAGTATTATTTCTATGCAATGTTCTAGCATGTGAATTTTTTTCTGATTTAAGCCAATGGTAAGCATTAAAAACTGATAAACCAAGGTGATAAACGACACTGGAGCCGACGGCAGTTAGAAATAAACCTTGTACAAAAATTAGACTAAGTCCAGCAAAAACGGCCGTGAAAACCAATGCGGCTTTAATTGGAGCATGAATTAAGTCAAAGGTTTTACCTAAATTCTTATTTTTAGCGCGGGCAAAATGATAAAGAGCAAACAAGCTCGCTATGGCATCAGGTATAATAACCAGTGGAAACAAAATGGGAGCAAGAATTTTCTCAAAGATCGATCCTATTTGATAAATGTTTGATTTAAAAATAAAGATAGTGCTGAGTATTGCGTTTTGGAAGAAAGAATTGGCGGATTCGGATATTCTTAAGTGTTTACTCATTCTTTACCTGCAAATTTCTTATTGAAAATAGCTTTTATTCCAATTATTGGCTGTCAAGCCAGCCGCACTTTACCTTAAACTAGAGCGAAAATAAAGTTTAAAGCAAAAAAAACTACTCGATTAAATTTTTGGTGAAACCGTTATTATCCTATAAATAATTAACTATTTGCAGTATATTATTAAATCACTAAAATGACTTATAGGCTTTTTTATCTGGACTTATATTAAAAGCTAATATTAGTATATAACCGAAACTGCATTACTTCTAAACTGTATAAGGCGTTTACATCATGTTTAAGCGATATCCACTGTGTTTTACTTTCATATTCTTAATAGCGGGGCTATTCGGCTCAGTATGCAAAGCTGACCCAGTGATACCTATAACAGCTCCCGCTGCCGCACAACCTACATTGACACCGATTGCTCCTAGCGTAAATGCTAAAGCTTACCTATTGATGGATGCTTATAGCGGTAAGGTTTTAGCAAGTGAAAATATTGACGAGCGTGTAGCGCCTGCCAGTTTAACCAAAATGATGACTTCCTACGTTGTGTCGGTGGCTTTGCAACAAGGTCATATACATCCGACTGATTTAGTAACCATTAGTGAAGCCGCTTGGAAAACAGGTGGTTCGAAAATGTTCGTTAAGGTCGGTGATAAGGTTAGTGTGCAAGACTTAATGCAAGGCATGATAGTTGATTCTGGTAATGATGCCTGTGTGGCCATGGCAGAGTACGTCGCAGGAAGTCAGGAGTCTTTTGTTAATTTAATGAATCAGCAAGCAGCAAGACTGGGTATGACAAATACTCATTTTATTGATGTAGATGGATTACCCGATCCTAATCATTATTCCACTGCACGTGATATGTCCATTTTGGCGCGCGCATTAATCCTTGATTTTCCTGAGGATTATAAATGGTACTCGCAAAAATGGTTTTCTTACAACGGAATTAAACAACCCAATCGCAATCGTTTGTTATGGCGTGACCCTGATGTAGATGGAATTAAAACTGGGCATACCAATGAAGCAGGTTTTTGTTTAGCTGCTTCAGGTCAAAAAAACGGTTTGCGTTTAATTACCATTGTTATGGGTGCACCTTCGGATGAAATGCGTGCGCAAGATAGCCAAAAATTACTGACTTATGGTTTTCGTTTTTTTGAATCGCATAAGTTATATAATGCAGGGGTTAATTTGGCCACAACGAGGGTTTGGTTTGCACAACGGCCTCAAATTAAAGTTGGTTTAGCGCAAGATCTTTATGCAACGCTTCCACTCGGTTCAAATAAAAAACCTGCAACGACTATGACTTTTAATCCCAATTTAAAAGCACCGATTAATAAAGGCGAGGTCATTGGTCAAATCAATATCGTATTAAATGATAAATCTGTTGCGTCTGCTCCACTCATTGCATTGGAAAGTTTATCAAAAGCTGGACTATGGCGTAGCTTAGTCGATCGTACCAATTTACTACTCAATAAGATTTAAGTTTTTTAGAAAAGCTAGTCAATTCAAGTGCGAAGAGTATATGTGCACTTAATGGGAGTGTGCGAAATATATTTATGAACAATTTGTTTAAGTTCTTAAGAGCTGGGCTCACGGCGACTTTGTATCTTGCTATTCTTACTGTTTGGTTTATTCCGTTAGCGATAGTGGGTTTATTGCGATTTATTATTCCTCTAAAAAAATGGCGACAATTTACCAAAAAATTAATGGAGCTTTTACATGCGGTTTGGTTACGCAGTAATTATTTTCTTTTAAAATGGATAACTCATACTAAATGGGAGATCAAAGGATTAGATCAGTTGCATTATAAAGAATGGTATTTACTGGTTTCTAATCATCAATCCTGGGCAGATATACTTATTTTGCAGTCTATTTTTAGCAGTAAAATTCCCCCTTTGAAATTTTTTCTTAAAAAGGAGTTACTTTGGACTTTGCCGATAGCAAGCTGGGCATGTTGGTTATTAGATTTCCCATTTATGCATCGATATAGCAAGGCCAAACTAACCAAGCATCCTGAACTTAAAAATAAGGATATTGAAGAAACTAAAAAAGCTAGCGCCAAGTTCAAAATTATACCCACTACCGTTGCTAATTTTGTTGAAGGGACTCGGTTTTCACAGCAAAAAAGAGAATTACAAGCATCTCCGTATGAATATTTACTACGCCCTAAAGCAGCGGGTATGGCTTTTAGCCTTGCTGTTTTGGGTAATTTTTTTCATAAAATTCTTAACGTCACCATTATTTATCCTCCTCATCACGCTAACTTATTAGATTTCTTATCAGGAAATATAGAAAAAATAATCGTTGAGGTAGAAACAATACCTATTACTAAAGATTGGTTAGGTGATTATGAAAATGACCGTCAATATCGCATATACTTTCAAAAAAAACTGAACGAACTATGGGAAAGAAAAGATCAGCTTATCAAAACTCAATTGCAAAATTTTTAATATTTGGGGCGAGTTTTGAATAGCAAAAAACTATTACGTATCGCTACTCGAAAAAGTCCCCTGGCCTATTGGCAAGCCAATACAATTAAAGAACAAATAGAAAAGCTTTTTCCATATTTAACGATTAGTTTGCTTCCTTTGCTTACAGAAGGAGATAGGCAACAAAATAGTTCTTTAAGCAAATTAGGTGGTAAAGGTCTATTTGTTAAGGAATTAGAAGGAGCTTTACTTAGTCATCAGGCAGATATCGCCGTACATTCTATGAAGGATCTGCCGATGGATTTAGAAGCAGGTTTATTATTAGGAGCCATTTGTAAGCGGGAAGATCCTCGCGATGTATTAATTTCAAGATTTGCACAACCTTTGGCACAATTATCATCAGGATCCTATGTTGGTACTTCGAGCTTACGTCGCCAATCGCAATTATTGGCTTTGCGTCCTGATTTACAAGTGAAAGTATTAAGGGGGAATGTAGGAACCCGTTTAGACAAATTGGCTGTAGGTGAATTTGACGCGATAATTTTAGCCGCCGCAGGACTAATACGTTTAAAAAAAAGGGATTGCATTAGTGAATATTTAGAAACCAAGAGTTTTCTGCCTGCGCCAGGTCAAGGTGCTTTAGGGATTGAATGCCGTGCAGATGATAGAGAAAGCCTGGCAATTATTTCTAAATTGACACATCTGGATACCTATTATTGTGTGTTAGCTGAACGAGCTTTAAGCCGAGAACTCGGTGGCAGCTGCCAAGTGCCTATAGCGGCTTATGCAACTACGTTGGGTCATGGTCGACTAAGTTTGCGGGCGTTAGTTGGAAATCTAGAGGGTACTAAACTCATTAAAGTAGAAAAACAAGGGTCTATTGTCGATGCAGAAAAAATCGGATTTTTAGCGGCACAGAGTTTGCGCGATCTGGGAGCTGAAGAAATTCTGAAAGGAATTTTAAATATGGATTCTTAGAACTCTAATTATTCACAATATAGTGAGGGTTTAAAAGGCTTAAATTATTTAAGTTCAGTTTTGTGAGGATATTCACAAAGATCTCGAATGATACAGTCAGGGCATTTAGGCTTGCGAGCTAAACAAATATAACGCCCATGTAATACTAGCCAATGATGAGCGTTTTTTAAATATTTTTTAGGGACGACTTTTAGTAAAGTTTTCTCAACCGCTAAAGGCGTTTTTCCTGGTGCTAGACCGGTTCTATTACATACTCGGAAGATATGTGTATCAACGGCAATAGTGGGCTGATGAAAAATAGTATTAAGAATGACGTTAGCTGTTTTACGTCCAACACCAGGTAGACTTTCCAGTGCCTCACGATTATTAGGAACTTTCCCTTGATATTGCTCCAGCAAAATTTTACAAGTTTTTATAATATTTTTTGCCTTAGTATTGTATAAGCCAATAGTTTTTATATACTTTTTTAAGCCAGATAAACCCAATCCAGCTATTTTTTTTGGTGTATTTGCCCTAATAAATAAAATTCGGGCCGCCCGATTAACTGACTTATCTGTTGCTTGAGCGGAAAGAATAACCGCAATTAATAGTTCAAAAGGTGAGGAATAAATTAATTCTGTTGTTGGGTGAGGATTGTAAGCATGAAAACGTTGAAAAATAGCCGTACGCTTTTTTTGATTCATGACAATATTTTAGTATAAAAAATCAGATTTTAAAGTGTTATACAGATTGCACAAAGAAGTTTATTTTTTCTTTTTAAAATCCATTCTTGATTGAACCATGACACCCAAAAATCGATGAGGCTTATCTAATAGCAAAGTTTTGAAATCAGTATTGAGAGGTTTAAGAATAGTATGCCCCCCATCAATTAAAATTTGTTTAAAATTGGGTAAATCATGTCCTTCAATATGAACAATAGCAAAGTCAAGACTATTTGGTTTTAGATCAGGATCTATAAGGAGTATAGTTCCCTCTGGAAAACGAGGTTCCATTGTAGTATCTCTAGCAGAAACGGCATAAGCGTGCTGACTCATGTCAATATCGGTAGAAACCGTCGGCAAGGGGGCTAATTTTTCAGTAAAATTAGGCCAATGTAGCACTTGCGGCCAGGTAAGCAATGGAATTTGCCGCCAACCTTGGGCGTCAGGATTAAAAGTGCCTGGAATCCGATCAGCTGATATGGGCTCATCGCCAATGAGTTGACTGATAGAGATAGCAAAAAAATTGGCAATCGGGCTTAAAGTAGCGACTTTGGGATTATCAGTTTCTCCTGAGCAAATTCGATGTACTACAGGTTGTCCCACCCCCGTGCGTCGTGCTAGTTCCGATTCATTAATTCCCAACTCACTCATTAATCCTTTAAGAATTTTGCTCATGCTACTAGTAGTTTTCATATCATTTTCACTTATTAATTAGCGGTAATTTTACCTGTCCATGCTGATAATTTCCAACGCTGACAAACGAGTCCAAAATAGCCGTCAGCGGCGGGTGGGTATTCTAACATGACACAGCACTTATACTAAATAATGATGCGATTTACAGTGCAAGCTGCACACAGTAAATTTTTGCATACCATAGAATCCCGGTCGAAGGGGCTTTTTATTTTTCACATAAATTAAAATTTTTAAAAAAACCGTTAAACCTAAATAGCCAGCATAAAGATTAAATGAACGAATAGTGTTTAAATATTAAAGTGATACAGGGATGAATATGTAAGCATTTTGCTGACACTTATGAATGGCTCCTGTAACTAGGAAGATTAGCGATATTTAACTATTGTAAGGATAATTTGAGAAAATATTCCTTGTCAGTTGCAGGGATTATGCATAGAATAGCGGGTTCATTTATAAGAGGTAAAAGGTTTTATGTTGGCTAAAAATGAAATATTGGCTAAATATCAACGTTCTCCAGTTGATACAGGATCCCCAGAGGTTCAGATTGCTTTATTATCTGGGGCTATCGAACAGCTAAATGGCCATTTTCAGGTTCATAAGAAGGATAATCATTCACGACAAGGTTTATTGAAGAAAGTAGCTTTGCGTCGTAAATTATTAAAATATTTCAAAGGCGTTAATTTACAGGGTTATTTGACCCTGATTAAACAACTCGGCTTGCGTGGTTAAGTCGGGGATTCATATTCTTCAAACTATCGTTGAAGAACATTTTATTCGTACCAATGGGCGGTAATTTTCGCCCATTTGTTTTTTTTGAGGGAATGTAAGCGTGTCAACTTTAATTAATTCTATAAAGAAAGTCGTTCAGTTTGGTTCGCAGGAAATAACTTTAGAAACTGGATCAGTTGCGCGTCAAGCGACGGCATCTGTTCTTGTAAGCTTGAATGGCACAACCGTTTTAGTAACCGTTGTGGGTAACAAACAACCATCAGGTGAAGAAAGAGACTTTTTTCCACTGACTGTTCAATATCAAGAACGTACATATGCAGCAGGTCGAATTCCAGGTGGGTATTTTAAACGTGAAGGTCGACCCACGGAAAAAGAAATTTTAACTTCACGCTTAATTGATAGGCCAATAAGACCTCTGTTTCCTGAAGGGTTTTATAATGAAGTGCAAATTGTTGCGACTGTTTTATCTTCAAATCCGGATATTAACGCAGATATTCCTGCATTAATTGGTGCTTCTGCCGCCTTAAGCTTATCAGGTCTTCCTTTTAAAGGCCCGATAGCGGCTGTAAGAGTAGGTTATTCGGAAGGACAATACATTTTAAACCCAAGTTTCAAGCAACTTGAAACATCAGATTTAGATTTAGTCGTTGCAGGTACAGACAAAGCCGTCTTAATGGTGGAGTCTCAAGCGGCTGAGCTTACTGAAGAAATTATGTTGAATGCCATTTTGTTTGGACACCAACAAATGCAAGGGGTTATTCAAGCTATTAAAGAACTTGCAGCAGAAGCGGGTAAAACCACTTGGGATGTAAAAAATGCAACTTCTGGCTTGGATGTCGGCGTGGAACAAGAAATGATTCAATCCATCGAGGCTTCCTTAATTGAAGCTTATCAAGTTCCGGAAAAGCTTGAGCGTAAAATAAAATTGGATAAATTAAAAGAGAGTTTTATTTCGCAATGGCTAGATGAAGAAAAAGGAATTACCACGAAAGCTGTTCAGTTACTCCTAGCAAATTTAGAAGAAAGAATAGTGCGTGGGCGTATTTTATCAGGTGAAGCACGCATTGATGGACGTGATAAGATAACCGTTCGTCCTATTACTATTCAGCCAGGATTTTTACCACGCACACATGGTTCGGCTTTATTTACTAGAGGCGAGACCCAAGCGTTAGTTGTAACTACCTTAGGCACGGATAGGGATGCCCAAACAGTAGAAGCCTTAGATGGAGAAGGACGTGAAACATTTATGCTTCATTATAACTTTCCTCCTTATAGCGTGGGCGAAACCGGCCAAATGGGAAGCCCAAAACGCCGTGAAATTGGACATGGTAATTTAGCGAAACGTGCTTTACGTGCAGTGTTACCAAGCGAATCCGATTTTCCTTATGTATTACGTGTTGTTTCAGAAATTACCGAGTCAAACGGTTCTAGCTCTATGGCAACAGTCTGTGGTGCAAGTATAGCTTTAATGGACGCTGGCGTACCTTTAAAAAAGCATGTAGCAGGTATCGCCATGGGCCTAATAAAAGAAGGCGATCAGTTTGCGGTATTAACCGATATTTTAGGCGATGAAGATCATTTGGGAGATATGGATTTTAAAGTTGCAGGTACCATAGACGGTGTTACTGCATTGCAAATGGATATTAAAATTGACGGTATTACAGAAGAAATTCTGCAAGTGGCATTAAATCAAGCAAAAGAAGGTCGTCTTCATATATTGAGTATTATGCAAGAAACTTTGGCTGAGCCACGCATAGAAGTTTCTCCTTACGCTCCGCGTATCACCACTTTAAAAATAAATCCTGAAAAAATACGTGATTTAATAGGAAAAGGTGGGGCGACAATTCGCGCTATTACTGAAGAAACAGGAACCTTAATCGATATTAGTGATGATGGTGTCGTTCGAATTTCGACATCTGATTTACAAGCATGCCAAAATGCAATAGAACGTATTAAAAAAGTAACTGCAGAAGTGGAAGTAGGCCGTACTTATGAAGGCGCAATCGTTAAACTAACCGATTTTGGTGCGTTTGTTAACGTATTACCTGGCCGTGATGGTTTAGTGCATATTTCACAAATTTCTAAAGAACGAGTTGAGCAAGTGAGTGATGTATTAAGCGAAGGCCAAATTGTCAAAGTCAAAGTTTTAGAGATAGATAGGCAGGGCCGAATTCGTTTAACTATGAAAGATATAGAAGCAGAAGAAATGGAGAACGAAATACATTCGTGATCAATCATAAGCAGCATACATCAGGCTTTATAAAATTAGTTAATAAAATAAAACCTCAGATAAAAGAGCTGGCAGTTGCTGATTTAAATAAAAAAATTAACGATCGACACTCTTTTTATTTGATTGATGTACGTGAGTGCGATGAGTTTCAACAAGGATCTATTGCTCATGCAATCCCTCTTAGTAAGGGGATCATTGAGCGTGATATTGAGAAATACATTCCAGATTTTGAAGTAGAGATTGTTGTTTATTGTAGCGGCGGTTTTCGATCTTGCTTAGTGGCAGATAATTTACAAAAAATGGGTTATCGCCAGGTTGCCTCTCTACAAGGCGGCTTGCGAGCTTGGTTAGAAGCAGGTTATCCACTTATCAAAATGCACAAATAATGTCTGCGTCTAGATAGAAGTTTGCCGAGATGGTGAAATTGGTAGACACGCAAGTTTCAGGTACTTGTGGGGCAACCCTTGGAGGTTCGAGTCCTCTTCTCGGCACCAATTAAAGTACACTCTTACCAAGAAACATTTTTATAAAAAACTTGGTATTTTGTGGGAAATCGGTTTAAATAGTCGAAATTATTTTTAGCCATATCGCATGTTGAGCGTTTCATCGCCTCTCTATGACATTAATAAAACTTTTGAAGAAAACTTCAGTAATCCCTCTTTTCCGTCAATAAAACCACAGACTCGAATTTGGCCAGCCAGAAGTCAATGGATTTCTTTATTAGGCTATTCTTTAGCCTCAAAAATCGGTGCAGCGGCATGCGCTGTAACAACCGGTAAAGGTATTGCATTATTAGCCCAACTAGGTTTTGACGTATTAACCTACAAAACAATACGTCGCCAAGCATATCCTACCCATCCATTACCTAATGTTGTTCATCTCGAATGCGAAAAATCATTGGATTATTCTGATTTAAAAGAGGTTCTTTTTACCAAGGATAAACTTGAAAAAATAAGTGACAAAATTGCTATTAGCAATTCCTTTGGCAATGGGTGTTTGGAACCTATGATAGTTATGCAAGACATAGCTTTTGCAAAAAACTCTTTAGCAGAAGGTCAGGTGTTGATTGTGTCGGTTTATGGTGAAGGAGATTCACTGCAATCAATGTCACAAGATTTTGCCACAGCCGCGTTAATGGCTAAAGAAGCAGGTGCCGATATTATTGAGTTAAATTTTTCATGTCCCAATTTAATTAAGTCAGGAGAACCTCTTTATTGGAGTATTGAATATATTTCGCAAATAACAGCCTGCGTTGCAAAATGCGTACGTGATACTCCTATACTACTAAAATTAGGTTTGCTTCATGAGCATCAGTCCCCACTTAATTTATTAATTTCTGCGGCACGTGCTGGAGCAAGTGGTATTAGTGCTATCAATTCAGTTAGTATGCGTGTATTAAATAAAAGTCATTGCCCTGCATTTGGAAAAAGAATTTATAGTGGGGTTTCCGGTTATCCAATCCGCCATTTAGCATTGCAATGTGTTAAAAAATTAGTTCAAATTAATCAAACTGAAAAATTAAATTTAGTTATTTTGGGTATGGGTGGTATCACTATTCCTGAGCATTTTAATGAATTTTTAAATGTAGGTGCAGATATTGCCCTTTCGGCAACAGGTATGATGTGGAATCCTTATCTTGCTGTGCAATTTCACCAACAAACGAGATCATGAAAAAACTAGTTCCAGCACAATTAATATTAAAAACAGGTGAAAGCTTTATGGGATATATTTCATCAAGCCAAACAACTGAAGTTTCCGGTGAAGTTATATTTAATACAGGCATGTTAGGTTATGTGGAATCCTTAACAGACCCTTCTTATGCGGGGCAGATTTTATGTTTTACTTATCCCTTGATAGGAAATTATGGGGTTTCTGCACCAAATACTTGGGAGTCTAATAAAATTCAAGTTAAAGGCGTGATTATTTCTGAACTAGCAGCATTTTATTCAAATCATACTGCGCAACGTTCTTTATCAAATTGGTTAGAAACTGAAAGTATCCCTTTTATTACGGGTGTCGATACGCGGGCTTTAACACATTGCTTAAGAGTAAATGGGGTAACACCGGGAATTATTACTCGATTAAATAAACCACGAGATAGTTTTATTGAATTTGAAGCTATCGATTGGGTAAAACAAGTAACCATTACCGAGCCTTTTCACTACGGTGAAGGTAGAAAAAAAATAATTGTTGTAGATTGCGGCCTTAAGGAAAATATTTTGCGTTGTTTACTAAAATTTCCATTAAAAATTAAACGAGTTCCTTATGATTATGATTATAGTCAGGAAGACTATGATGGAGTTTTTATCTCCAATGGTCCAGGTGATCCGCAATTATGTAAAAAAACCGTAGCTATCCTAAGAAAGGCTTTAGCAAAAAAGAAGCCCTGTTTTGGGATTTGTTTGGGGACACAATTAATGGCTTTAGCAGTCGGTGCCAAAACCTATAAGTTAATTTTTGGTCATCGTTCTCAAAATCAACCCTGTATTTATTTACCTACACAGCAATGCTATTTGACTTCACAAAATCATGGTTATGCTGTGAATGAAAAAACACTTCCTAAGGATTGGCGAGTATTATTTCGAAATTTAAATGATGGAACGGTTGCAGGGATTGAACACAAGAAAGACCCTTTTTTCTCCGTACAATTTCATCCCGAGGCTGCGCCTGGGCCCATGGATACACAATGGTTATTTGAACGTTTTTATCGCATGTTATAAAAAATTATGAAAATACAACGGTACACGGGTAAGAAAATTCTGATTTTAGGTTCTGGTGGTTTACGAATAGGCCAGGCAGGAGAGTTTGATTATTCCGGTTCACAGGCCATTAAAGCATTAAAGGAAGAAAAAATCACTTCGGTATTAATAAACCCGAATATAGCTACCATACAAACAGATGCAAATTTGGCTGATGAAATTTATTTGCAACCATTAAATTTTGATACCGTGAAGCGGATTATTATCAAAGAAAAACCAGATGGAATATTACTAGGTGTTGGTGGACAAACTGCGCTTAATTTAGGTTTAGATCTAGAAGAAAGAGGAATATTAAAAAAATATAAAGTAGCTGTCTTAGGCACATCTGTTGCATCGATATGCCAAACAGAAGACAGAGATCTTTTTAAGGTGGCTTTAGCGAAGCTAAAAATTAAAACACCACTTAGTTTTGCAGTTAAAACAGTTGCCGAAGCGTTGAAGGCAGCAGAAAAAATCGGTTATCCCATCATGCTGCGTTCAGGGTTTTCTCTAGGAGGATTAGGTTCTGGGAAAATTACACATCGAGAAATACTTGAACAGCGCGCTCAGGAAAGTTTAGCCACCGCTCCGCAAATTTTAATAGAAGAATATTTATTCGGATGGAAGGAATTTGAGTATGAAATTGTTCGTGATCAACGAGGAAATGCATTAACTATTTGTAATATGGAGAATATGGATGCAATGGGCATCCATACCGGAGAAAGTATCGTTGTAGCGCCCGCACAGACCTTGAGTAATGAACAACACCAATTATTGCGCAATATGGCTTTGCAAGTTGCTGAACATTTTAACATTATCGGTGAATGTAATATTCAATTTGCTGTTAACCCTAAAAATGGCGATTACCGAGTTATAGAAATGAATGCACGTTTGTCGCGATCCAGTGCATTAGCCTCTAAAGCTACAGGCTATCCATTAGCATTCATTGCGACTAAATTAGCGCTGGGCTATCAGTTGTGCGAAATAAAAAATAGTGTCACTCAGGTAACGAGTGCTTATTTTGAACCGGCATTGGATTATATTGTAGTAAAAATTCCGCGTTGGGATACACATAAATTAAAAGCGGCTGAAAGAACGATTGGTACTGAAATGAAGAGTGTGGGAGAAGTAATGGCAATTGGTCGTTCTTTTCCTGAAGCATTACAGAAAGCAGTGGGTATGTTAAATAAAGGGGCAACTTGCTTAATGGATTATCCAGAAAAAATCGATAATCCACGCAAAGAAATACGATTTGCCACCGATAGACGCTTATTTGCTTTATATCAATTTTTTAAAAATGGCGGCTCTGTTCTACAAGCTGAACGTTTATCACAAATTAATTTTTGGTTTTTGGCACAAATACACCAGCTCACAGAATTAGAAAGGCAATTGAATCTTCCTAAGTTGGATAAAAATCTTTTACGTCAATTAAAACAAGCTGGTTTTTCAGATAGTTTTATTGCTAAAACAAAAAATAAGTCGGTAAAACAAGTTCGAGCTTTACGTTTAAAATATGGTATTACGCCTTTTGTGAAGCAAATTGATACGTTGGCAGGGGAATTTGCCGCGCAAACGAATTATCTCTATCTAAGTTATCATGCGATTGAACATGATATTTGTCCTGCTAAGCAGCGGCCTATCATTGTATTGGGTTCAGGGCCTTACTCGATAGGATCATCTGTCGAGTTCGATTGGTGTGCGGTTAATACTGCGCAGACTTTACGTCGTTTAAATGAAACCGCCATTATTATCAACTCAAACCCCGAAACTGTTTCTACAGATTATGATGAATCGGATCGATTGTATTTCGAACAGCTTACCTTTGAACGCGTACAAGATATTGTGGATTTTGAATCAGCAAAGGGCATTATTGTTTCAGTAGGAGGACAGATTGCTAATAATTTAGCCATCCCTTTAGCCAAAGAAGGCTATCAATTATTGGGTACCGATCCAATCTTTATTGATTATGCTGAAAACCGAGAAAAATTTTCTGCTTTATTAAATACACTTAATGTTGATCAACCCGCTTGGGAAAGAATTACGAGCTTGAGTAAAGCAAAAGCCTTTGCAGCTAAAGTGGGTTATCCAGTATTAATTAGACCTTCTTATATTTTGTCTGGTTCCGCAATGAATGTGGTTTTTGATCCCGAATCTCTAGATCAGCATTTACAAGCGGCTGCGCATGTTTCACAAGATCATCCAGTGGTGATATCTAAATTTGTTCAAGAAGCAAAAGAATTAGAGATAGACGGGGTTGCTAAACAGGGTGATATTGTTATCGAAGCTATTTCAGAACATATCGAGAACGCCGGTGTTCATTCTGGAGATGCGACGGTTGTGTTGCCCCCACAGAAATTGTATTTAGAAACCATACGCCGTACTAAAAACATAGCTCGTAAAATTGTTAAGGCTTTACATATTACTGGTCCGTTTAATATCCAATTTATTGCCAAAAATAATGATATTCAGGTTATTGAATGTAATTTACGCGCATCGCGTTCTTTTCCGTTTGTTTCTAAAGTAACCGGCCATAATTTCATACAAATAGCAACCGAAGTGATGCTGAATAAGCACCAAGCAAAACATTACGAAACTTTAGAACTTGATTATGTGGGTGTCAAAGCGGCACAATTTTCTTATAGTCGTTTAAAAGGTTCTAATCCAGTCGCTCAGGTTGAAATGGCATCCACAGGTGAAGTGGCGTGTATCGCAGAGGATTTAATAGAAGCTTTTTATAAAGCATGGTTGGCAACGGATCAAAATATCATCGAAAAGAAATTGTTATTAAGTGTTGCAGATAGCTATAAAATTAAGCTTTTACCTTGGATCAAACAACTTGACGATCAAGGCTGGCTTATTTATAGCACAGAAGGAACTCACCAGTTTTTATCTCAGCATGGTATAGCGTCTTATTTTGTTAACAAAACGAGTGAAGCAAAAAAACCTAATATTAGAGATTTAATTACCCAACGTAAAATAGGAGCAATTATTAACATACCCAGTTCTATGACAGGCTTACAGCAAACAGATGGTTTTTTAATTCGTCGTTTAGCTATTGATCATCATATTCCTTTAATTACAAATGCTCAGATCGCACAGATAATTTTGCAATGTTTAGTCAGTTTGTGGGGTAAAGAATTGCCAGTAGAATCTTGGCAAAGTTTGGTTCTAAAAAAGAATGAATAAAAATGATACTCTTCGCTATAGTTAATTAAATGTGAGTGAATTATGTCTAAAGTATTGGGTAAAAAAGATATTATATCAATTCGTGATCTTTCTTTAGTAGAAGTAAGCCATATATTAAATCTCGCCAAAAAATTTAAGAAAAATTTACCTAAAAAGTATTTGCTTGATAAAATAATTGCCCACTGTTTTTTTGAACCTTCGACTCGCACCCGTTTATCATTTGAGACAGCTACCTTACGCTTGGGAGGGCAAGTCATTGGCTTTTCTGGCAGTGAAAATACTTCTATCAAAAAGGGTGAAGATTTACAAGATACCATCAAAACGATTTCTTGTTATGCCGATCTTATTGTAATTCGACATCCACTCGAGGGCTCGGCACGTTTAGCAGCAAAGATTTCTGATAAACCAATTATTAATGCGGGAGATGGCGCGAATCAACATCCTACGCAAGCCCTAGCCGATTTATTCACACTACAAGAAATGCAAGGAAATTTGGAAGGATTATCGATAGCATTGGTAGGAGATTTAAAATATGGACGAACCGTACATTCTTTAGTGCAGTTATGCGCTTTGTTTAACATGAGATTGTTTTTAATTTCGCCTTTGTTATTAACCTTGCCGGAAGTAATTTGCGATGAATTAAAACATAAAGGAATTCGGTTTTCTTTTCACGCAAGTCTGGATGAAGTGATTTCTAAAATTGATGTTTTATATATGACTCGGTTACAGCAAGAAAGATTTACTCAATCAGAGCATCAGCTATTTGAAGATCAATATGTTTTAACTCCAGATAAGTTAAAAAAAGTTAAAACTAATTTGAATATTTTACATCCTTTGCCGCGTGGGCGTGAGATAGATAAAGCTATTGATGAAACCCCTTATGCTTTATATTTTAAACAAGTTGTCAATGCAATTTATATCAGACAAGCGATTTTATCGTTACTACTTGATAAGGTAACGCTTTAAATGATTTTTTTGGATTAAACTTATGATCAAAACTCGTTCGGTTTCTGCAATTGAGAATGGTGTCGTCATTGATCATATTCCAGCAGGCCAAGCACTAAAAATTATGCGTTTATTGCACGTGGTTAATAGTAAACAGCGTGTTACTTTAGGTCTAAATTTGCGAAGTGCATCTTTAAAACTGAAAGATTTAATTAAAATTGAAAATCGACTACTTGCTCCTCAGGAAATTGAGCATGTCGCAATTTTTGCACCTGGCGCTACTATAAGCCGAATTGAAAATTTTAAAGTTAGCGAAAAGATTAACTGTGAATTACCTAAAACGATACGCGACATATTGGTATGCCCGAACCAAAATTGTATCAATCACATTGAATCAAAAGGTTATTTTAAATTAGAAGGATCTCCAAATCAGATAAAACTTCGTTGCTTTTATTGTGAGAAACAATTTGAGCGCGATCAAGTTGAAGAAATTTGTTTATGATACGGATAAATAATATTCTTAATATAGAAAATCAACGTCAAAATATTACTATAGATAGTGAACAAGAAATTACTATCTTGGCCAATAATTTATTAGTATTACCTGGATTAATCGATCCCCATGTGCATTTTCGAACGCCTGGTTTGGAATATAAAGAAGATTGGAAAACTGCTGCTAAAGCTAGTATAAAGGGCGGCTATACCACTGTTTTCGATATGCCTAACACCTTGCCTCCTACGGTTACGCAAATCGCCTTACAAGAAAAAAAAGCGCTTATTGACCGACAATTAAAAGAAGCAAAAATCCCTTTACGTTACCATTTATTTTTTGGTGCTGATAAACATCATTTAAATGAAATAAAAAAAGTAAAAGATCAGGTAATTGGCATTAAAGTTTTTATGGGGTGTAGTACAGGTGGTTTAGTTATCGATGATGATGAGAGTTTACACGCCATTTTCAAGATAGCAGCTGCAGAAAATATGTTAGTTGCGGTTCATGCGGAAGATGAACAGCGCTTAAAAGAAAACGAAAAAAAATTTACTGGACCACAAAATTATGCAATACATTCAAAAATTCGCGATGAAACAGCAGCCGTATTAGCCGTAAAAAAAGCTATTCAGCTGGTTCGTGAATATGGAGCGCGTTTGTACATTTTACACACTAGTACGCACCAAGAAATTGATTTAATTGCACAGGCTAAAGAAGAAGGCCTTCCCGTCTTTGCCGAAACAACTCCACATCACTTATTTTTGAATTTAACAGATTATGCGAGTTTAAAAGGTAAAGCAGTGATGAATCCACCGTTGCGATCGTCAGAACATCAAATTGCGTTATTTTCGGCAATAAAATCCGGTATTATTGATACCGTAGGTTCTGATCATGCTCCACATACCTTAGAGGAGAAAGCTAGACCTTATGGTATGTGCCCATCTGGGGTGCCGGGTATAGAAACTACTTTGCCATTGTTACTGGAAGCCTATCATCAAGATTTACTTACTTTAAACAACATAGTGGATTTAACTTCGCGTCGGGCAAAAAAAATATTCGACTTGCCAGATTATCGCGAGGATTGCGTGTTAGTCGATTTATCATTGGCGAAGAGGGTGGAAGACCAGCGCCTTAGTACTAAGTGCCAGTGGTCACCTTTTGCAGGACGCCTTTTGAGAGGTTGGCCTGTTACAACTATATTAAAAGGACGAGTCTATGATTTAGAAAAAGTATAATTATTTTTTTGTTAATCCTTTTTTAAACCATATCAAAGCTTGAAGTGGTTCTTCTAGACCTTCAAATAACTCACCTAATTCCAGATAAGTTTCTGAATTAGAAGAATCATAGATTAAACTTTTTTCTAAATAATCCCGAGCTTTTCCCCATAATTTTCTCTGTCTACATAGGCGACCTAAACTTAATAAAAGATAAGGGTCATCAGGATGTTTTTTGAGCCATTTTTCTGCTATTGCTAATTGGCGAGCAGGATTAATGCTTTTAATATGACTATAGGTTGGAACAAGCGGACCAAACCATTGCTTTTTTAATTGTTTTATTATTAATGATTCAGCTTTCGCATCTTCATGATGTCTTATAAGACCTTGAATATAAAAATTTATGAGGTGAGGATCTTTTTTTAGTTTAGGTGGTAAATTGCCCCAGATACTCTCAAGCGTTGATAAATCGTAGGTATATTGTTCTTGACTTAATAAGTTTTCAACACTTTCTTGTTGTAATTGTTGAATTTGATCTTTAGATATCCAGGTTTTATTTTCTAATTGAGGTAAAATTTCTAAAATATGATGCCAGTTTTGTGGTTTTTGATAAAGCGCAGAAAACAGGCGTTGATCATCCAATGCCATGGTTTTTTGAGAACGTTTTTTATTTAAATTGTGACGCCATTGTTTTGGTAACATTAATAAATATCTAATGAACCGAATTAAATAATAAATTAATATAAAGCTAGTGACTAAAATTAAGATAACTAACCATAGTGGCATTTCTAAGGCGAGTTGATGCCAAGTAATCAGCATATATCCCGGATCGACGGTTATTTTAACTCCGATCCAAACAGAAAGAGCGAGAACCAATAAAAATATAAAAAACCGATGCATCAAGAGGGTTCCTTTTGATTAGCGGTAACTACAGGAGTAGTGTTAGAATTGATAGGCGTTTTTTTGATAATCGAAATTGCCTCGAGCAATGGATTTAAATCAAGAGATGGAGTTTGCAGTTCGATTTGTTGTAATTGGGTAATACTTTGCATGACTGTCTTTGTGATAGGCGAGTTACCTGCAAAATGATCTTTTATATTTTCCTGAATTTCTTGCAAACTGGATTGATAAATAATCGCCTCATGATGTATCAATGCCCATTGAGCTTGCTGTAATAATAATATCAAATTATGTTGCAAATATTGTTGCTCTCTTTCTGGCAATAAAGGCTCTATAGGTTTATTCAAGCGACGAATAACGACTAGTTGTCGGAAGCTGTCTAGACTATTTTTCAACATACTTACCCATTTATTTTCCGAAGAACTTCCGACAGTAGCCTTAGGGTTCGGCGTGGTAGAGTTAGATGTTGCCAATAAAGGCAATTGTGTAATTTGTGCTTTTAAAGTCTGGAGCTGGGCTAAGATAGCCGTTAAATCAATATGAGGTAAAGCTTTTAAGTTAGTTAAGTACTGAGTTAATAACTGGTGTAGATTTTCTAACCGAACATCTGGACTTATTATTGTACTTAATTGTTTATCGGCTAGTGACAATGCAGACAAAGCGTTGTCGGTATCATGAAAATAAACAAGATTATACTGAGCTAACTGAATCAGTTGATTAATATTAGCCAGCAGAATAGCATTATCATTAGCTGAGAATTTTTGTTCAATAAAATTTTGTAGTTGTGAGATGTGTTGCTGGAGGTTTTTATTGTCAGTTTGACTTTGCGAGATCTGCGTTTGTATGGCGGATAGTTGACGATGATACTCGTTAAGATCCCCTCTATTTTTTAACCAAAAAAAACCTAATCCTAGAAATAAACCTGTCCAGGTGATGAATAACAATCCTATTGCACACCAAGCGGTGAAACAGCTTTTAGAACGTAAAGGTTTATTTTTTTTGACCTTTACTTCTGCTTCTTCTAAGTTGGGTGTGGGCTGTGATTCCATAGTGATCGCTCCCGCCAGGAAAACAGAGTTTTTAAGATAGCTGCATTTGTTGCATTATCCGATATTAAAGGCGGTTTGACAAAACCTAATTTCTTCGCAATATCAACCAGTCGAGGACTAATGACAAGCAATTGTTTTTTAAATAAAATATCTTGCCAGTATGGATATAATAAACCCACTAAATTTTTGAGCCCGGTACTAGAAGTACAAATAATGACATCAATGGCTTCATGATGCGGGATATTATTTTTGTCAATTTTTGGCAGCCGTCTCTTGTAAACATTTAGATTATTTACCTGAGCCCCCCTAGCTTTTAAGCCCTTTGCTAGATATAAGCGACCGTCTTCTCCTTTTATGATGAGTATTTTTTTTTGCTTTATATTCTGTAACGCAGTGAGATTTAACAGGCCAGTACCACTAAAATCCTTTTCTGGACAGTTATCACAAGGTAGATTATGTTGCTTTAAAGCCAATGTTGTACCAGGTCCAGTGGCGAAGGTTTTGGTATTTTTAGGCCACGCAGGCCAAATGCCATGGATAGTCTCGGCAGTATTAAAGACAGAGTTGGGGCTAATAAAGATGACAAAATCGTATTCTTTAAGTTTTTTTATCCTTAATTCTACTTTTTTTATATTCTTGGTTCGGATAATTTCCAGTGTAGGGAAATGGATGGCTAACCCACCATAATTCTGAGTTTGAGTGACTAGTTCCTTCCCTTGATGAGCAGAGCGGGTAATGAGGACCCGTAAACCATGTAAAGATGTCATGGGCTCAAAAATAGCCTTAATTTAATAGA
Source organism: Rickettsiella endosymbiont of Miltochrista miniata (assembly GCF_964031245.1). Taxonomy (NCBI): domain Bacteria; kingdom Pseudomonadati; phylum Pseudomonadota; class Gammaproteobacteria; order Legionellales; family Coxiellaceae; genus Rickettsiella; species Rickettsiella endosymbiont of Miltochrista miniata. The sequence continues at coordinate 1,505,364 of NZ_OZ035017.1, read as the reverse complement.
GAAGCAACGGTTGAAAGCAGTTTCGGGTGTTTATGGTTCGAATATTGTTTTAGGGAGAAATCAGTGTTAGTCTGAAGAGTGAGGCTATGTAAAAAAAAATTTAGAGAAAAATCTATGGCAACATCTTTAAAAACCCCTGATAAAAACCCAGCATATCATCGAAAGCTTACACCTTTTATCGAGAAAAAAAACAAGGAAATGAAATTTAGCCCTCCAAAGCCAACGGATGAAAAATTTATCACGAATAAATTACTAGGAGCCAAGTCAGAAAGTAAAAAATTAGAAAAATTAGACTTACAACTTTTTGTTAATTATGTGCACGCGATAGATGCGTCTCAAGAAAACATTGCTTTCGCTAAAAAGTTTTATCCAAAAAGATTGTCTCTGCTCGCTTCTTTAATCCTAAGTATTGTGATGTCTAAAAATCTTCCTAGTGATTTAAAGCATAGAGCTTTAAAGTTTTTTCATGAGAACTTTGATATTGATGAAGCGTTAATTGATAAAATATTGGTAGAGCTTGAAGCAATTGATTCAACACATCACATTCCCTTTTCTAATTTCAAGGAAATAGATGGTGATTTGGAAGACTATGATCTTTATAGTCCTTTTCAAGCTGAGGAGGATCTTTTTTCTACAGATAGTTCAAAAAAAGTAAATCCTCTGGTATCTATTATCAATAGTCTTGAAAATATTATTAATAGCAAAAAAAATGGAAATATAAATTTGAATTCAGCTAGCGCAACAACTAGACAAATAGTGATTAAACCAAATCCAGAGGCTATGGGTTGTGATCAAGAGGAGTATTTTGAAATACCTAAGGGAGGAACCAAGCAAAATCCTACTGAAAATTCTTCAAATTCTCTCCGGAATCCTTATGAGATATTAAAGCTGGAGCCGAGATATACGGATGAGTCTGACGAAGATTTTCGAAAAAGATTGCGTAAAAGTTATCATAAATTAATTTTAATACATCACCCAGATAAAGGTGGGTTAAAGGAAAATTTCCAAGAAATTCATAGGGCTTATGAAGAGTTGAATAAAGATCTTTTAACAGAAAATGAAACTGTCAGACAAAATTCTCCATCGAGAAGATCTGCTTAAATTTTTTCTGATATCTAAAATTAAAGGAATTCACTTTCATTAAGTTCTTTTTGAGTGGGTGACGGCGTGGTGAATTATAACTTAATAGCTACTTATTCGATATTTTAGTTTTTATCATCCTTCATCGCCACTACACTTTATATTCATATAATTTTATGTATTTAATTCGTCTAGAAGATTTAGACTTAAAAAACAAACGTGTTCTCATTAGGGAAGATTTTAATGTGCCTTTAGATAAGGGCATAATTACCAGTGATGCACGTATCAAAGCAGCATTACCCACCATACAATATGCATTAAAAAAAGGTGCGGCGGTTATTTTACTCTCTCATCTAGATAGACCAGCAGAAGGTTATGTTACTCCTGAACTTTCTTTAGCGCCGATCGCCACACGATTACAAGAGTTATTAGGTCATCCAGTAAAATTTGTCACCGATTGGTTGGATGGATTTGAGATTTCACCGAATGAAGTCGTGCTGTGTGAAAATGTTAGATTTCAAACAGGAGAAAAGGAAAACGATCCTAGTTTAGCTAAAAAAATTGCAAAATTAGCTGATATTTTTGTTATGGATGCATTTGCTACAGCGCATCGCAGTGAAGCATCCACTGTGGGAGTGGCGCAATTTTCATCAAAAGTTTGCGCAGGTTTATTGTTGACCTCAGAGTTAAAAGCGTTGACCTCAGCATTGGAAAATCCAGCTAGACCTTTGTTAGCTATAGTCGGCGGCGCGAAGGTTTCTACTAAATTAATGCTGTTATCTTCTTTGCTTAATAAGGTTGATTTCTTGATGCTTGGGGGAGGAATTGCCAATACTTTTTTAGTCACACAAGGATATTCGGTTGGCCGATCTTTATATGAAAGTGATCTCGTTAAAGAGGCAAAAAAACTTTTAGAATTATCTAAACAACTTAAGGTTGAGGTTGTGTTGCCTACAGATGTTATTGTGGCTACGGAATTCTCTGATACGGCTAAGCCCTCGGTTAGAAAGTTAACTGAAATAAGAAACGATGAAATGATTTTAGATGTTGGACCAGAGTCAATTAAACGCTATGCCGAGTATGTACAACGGGCAGCAACTATTTTATGGAATGGCCCTCTTGGAGTTTTCGAAATGCTCCCTTTTGAACAAGGAACCCGTGCTTTGAGTGATGCCATTGCCAACAGCTCAGCCTTTTCCATTGCTGGGGGTGGCGATACTTTAGCGGCCATCGAAAAATATGGTATTGCAGATAAAATTTCCTATATATCTACGGGGGGAGGAGCTTTTCTTGAATTTATACAGGGAAAAACTTTACCTGCTTTGGCTGTATTACAAGAACACATAAGGGAAAGTTAGGGATGAAACGATTTAAACGCACTAAGATCGTAGCCACCTTAGGTCCTGCCACCGATAAAGCAGGTGTATTACAGGCTATGATAGCCGCAGGTTTAGATGTAGTTCGATTGAATTTCTCACACGGTACAGCAGAAGACCATATTAAACGAGCGAATTATGTTCGCGAATGTGCAAAAGCTGCGGGTCGAGAAATTGCCATTATGGCGGATCTACAAGGACCAAAAATTCGTATTGCACGCTTTAAAACAGGTTCTAGCTTTTTAAAAAAAGATGCTTTATTTATTTTAGATGCTGACCTAGATAAAGATGAAGGTGATGAATCATCAGTGGGTATTGATTATAAAGAATTACCACGAGATGTCCATCGTGGAGATCTGTTGTTGCTTGATGATGGACGTTTAGTGCTGAAAGTCCAAAAAATACAGAAAAATAAAATATTTTGTCTAGTAGAAGTAGGTGGAGAACTATCTAATAATAAAGGGATTAATCGAAAAGGAGGAGGGCTTTCTGCCGTAGCGTTAACTGACAAGGATAAAAAAGATTTAAAAATAGCCGTGAAATTAAGTGCTGATTATATTGCGATTTCTTTTCCTCGCAGTGCCGCGGATATGAATCTAGCTCGAACTTTATTAAAGAAGGCAAAAGGGCATGCGGGTTTGATTGCAAAAATAGAACGTAGCGATGCTATTCCTGTTATTGATGAAATTATTCGAGCTTCTGATGCAGTGATGGTGGCTCGTGGTGATTTGGGTGTTGAAATTGGTGATGCTGAATTACCGGCCGTGCAAAAGCATATTATCCAGCGGGCACGATCTCTAGATAAAGCAGTGATTACTGCGACACAGATGATGGAATCGATGATTCATAATGCTATTCCCACTCGTGCAGAAGTTTTTGATGTTGCGAATGCTGTCTTAGACGGTACCGATGCCGTTATGCTATCTGCGGAAACTGCTACGGGAGATCATCCTGCTTTAGTAGTAACGGCTATGGCGCGTATTTGTTTAGGTGCAGAAAAGCAAGCTACAATGCGCATATCTCGGCATCGTGTAGAATGTCAATTCTACCGTCCTGATGAAGCCATTGCGATGGCCGCTATGTACACAGCTAATCATTATGATATCAAGGCTATCATTGCCTTAACTGAGTCCGGCGCGACCCCTTTATGGATGTCACGGATTCGTTCAGGAATACCTATCTACGGTTTAGCACATAGCTTACAAACAACACGTCGATTAGCTTTGTATCGGGGTGTATATCCCTTATATTTTAATATAGATAAAATGCATAAAGAAAATATAGGTCATTTAGCAATTAAAGAGTTGAAGAAACATGAGGTTTTACGAAAAGGAGAACAAGTTCTAATTACCTATGGAGATTTATTAAAAACTACCGGCGGGACAAATACGCTAAAGATTTTAGAAGTAGATTAGCTCGATTCAACTTACTTCAAATTATTTATTTAATTTAAGCTTTTGTTTTTTAGAACATTTATTACAAACTCCATAAATAATTAGACTATGGTCTGTCATTTGGTAATTAGCTTGTTTTGCGACAATCTTTTGACGTTGTTCGATGATTTTATCAACAAATTCGTCAACTTTTCCGCATTTGATACAGACTAAATGATCGTGATGAGGACCCTGATTCAGCTCAAACACCGAATAGGCATCTTCAAAGTTTTGACGCTTAACCAAACCTGCGCTTTCAAATTGAGTTAATACTCGATAGACTGTGGCCAAGCCTATGTCTTCACCGGTTTCCAATAAGGTTTTATAGATATCTTCAGCACTTAAATGACGTGTTTTAGCTTGTTCTAGTAATTCAAGTATTTTTAATCTAGGGGCGGTTACTTTTAAGCCCGCTTGGCGTAGTTGTTGATTATCCATTAGTTTATCTCTAAACTCCTCGGTTAGTAATTAATATTGGGTGATTTTTAAGTTAATTAAATTTTTTTCTTATTTTTTTTAAATATTTTGTAGAAATCGTGGTTAGGGTTTATTTTTATTTATGAAAAAGTTGCTTGTACTGTTTTTAACATTACTGATTTCGGGTTGTCATCTTGTTTATCGACCGGATATCCAGCAAGGTAATATACTGCAGCAGTCTACCATAGACCAGTTAGAACTCGGCATGAGTAAGGAGCAAGTTCGTTATCTATTAGGTAGTTGCGTATTGCAATCTCCTTTTCAACCCGATCGTCAAGATTATGTTTATTTCCTTCAGCCAGGTCATGGAGAGCCTATTCAAAGACGCGTTACGCTTATTTTTTCCAACGGGCGCTTACAAGACATTGAAAAATCAGCGCTTAATTAATATATTTTTATAATGCTTTAGCAAAACATTTAGAAAGACATTAAGAAGCTTTTTGTTTTTTAGCGCGATTTATTCTAATTTTTTTAGGATCTATTAGAAGTGGCTGATAAATTTCTATTCTATCTCCTGGTTTTACTTGGGCATCCAAATTACATAATTTCCCAAAAATTCCCACTTTATTCTCGCTTAGATCGATGCCTGGGAAATCTAATAAAATGCCCGAAAGGTTTATGGCAGCTGTGATGCTGCTAGTAGGAGGGATAGAGACTTTTAAGATTTTTTGTTGATGCTGATCAGCAAATACCACTTCAACTTGAAAAAAAGGCCTATTTGTTGTTTTCAAACTTGCGTTCCCCATAGATTTGTTTAGCACGGTCAGAAAAAGCTTGTACTAGCGTATTTGCTACTCTCTCAAAAACAGGAGAAAAAGCAAGTGCTAGCAAACGCGTAGAAAATGCAAATTCCAAATTTAAATTGATTCTGGATCCGCGTGGCGTAGTTTCAAAAGACCAATAGCCTTCTAAATGTTTAAATGGGCCATTGATAAGGCTAATTTCAATTAACTTGTCTTTCTGCAGACGGTTTGATGTGGTAAAACTTTTAGACAGTC